>DAOUBS010000097.1:0-15187 GCA_034432435.1 Anaerolineae bacterium | reverse complement strand
GCTACGGGGCGGTTCTGGGTCTGGAAGATCGTCGGTGAAGCGCCGTGTAGACATACGCGAACCTTTTCACTTTACTGTTATCGAGAACACTAACATATATAACCAATTATATCAGTGTTTTTTTTCTGCATGCGCTGTTGAGCACTTGAAAATTAGTCACGGGGTCATATTTGGTAATTGGCTACTCATTTTTTCTTCAGGTTTATGTTGAAACCTTGGCCGTAAACTGATTACAGGATGCTTACGTGGGATGTCATGATGGATCATGGCATCGTTTACATAAACTAAGCAGTTGTGCAGATTCAAAATCGTTATATGATTGTAAAGAGCAGCTTGTCAAAGTTGCACAAGAGAAATTGCTATCTTTGTGGATTGATTCGCTGCCCGAAGCAAGCATTATGTAATAGTCGTTTACCCATTCCACCACGTCATCGTAGAGGTTTTATGAACGTTATTCATGAACTCGTTATTCGAGCCGATCAACGCGGATTTTTAACAATCGACGACGTATTGGAAGTGTTGGACGAATCGGGCGATGACATGTTGTCGCTTGAAAGCGTGCTGTATGAGTTAGATGAGCACGGCATCGAGCTGCAAAAAGAGGGGGCAGATACCTCCGTTCACACGATTCACGACGAATTCGACGTGGACATGGAAGCGCCCGAACTCCTTCAGGATCCTGACATCAGCGATCTGACCGCTATCGCGTCTGATGATCCAGTCGGGCTTTACTTCCGCCAGATGGCACAAGAACCCTTGCTGAGTGCGGAAGACGAAATCGATCTAGCGAAGCGCATCGAGCGGGGCCGTCAAGCGGAAAAGCGTCTGAAAATGCCAGATGCCGCCACGAAGAGCGAACGCTGGCATCAGCACATGCACGCGCTGATCCGCGACGGTCAGCAGTCACGTGAGCATCTCGGGCGCGCTAACACGCGCCTTGTAGTGAGCATCGCTAAGCGCTATATGGGGCAGGGACTGCCGTTCCCAGACTTGATCCAAGAGGGCAACGTCGGCCTGATGCGCGCGGTGGACAAGTACGACTATCAGCGCGGCAACCGCTTCTCGACCTATGCTACGTGGTGGATTCGGCAGGCGATCACGCGGGCGCTCGCGCAGAAAACGCGCACGATTCGCATCCCGCTGCACATGACTGAGCGCATTCGTCAGATGTACCGCATCGCCCAAAATATCGAACAAGAGATGGGCCGCCGCCCCACGCCGGAAGAGATCGCCGATGAGATGGAACTGCCGGTTGAGACGGTGCGCAGCATGATGGACGCCAGTCAGCACGCCATCGCCCTTGAACGCCCCGTCGGCGACGATGGTGACAGCGAATTTGGCGACTTTATCGAAGATCAAGACACCCCTAGCCCCGTTGACAGCGCAACGCAGCACCTCCTCCAAGAAACTATCGAAGAAGTCCTGAGCGAATTGACGCCCCGCCAGAGCCATATCCTGCGGCTGCGTTTTGGCTTAGGGGGTGGGGAACCACACACGCTAGAAGAGATCGCCAACAAGTTCGGCCTCAGTCGTGAGCGCATCCGCCAGCTTGAAAAGGAAGCCCTGCGCCGCCTGCGCCACCCACGTTTGGCGCACAACCTGCGCGATTACCTCGGTTAGACGAACAGCTTCAGAGAGCAGGCCAGCGCCTGCTCTTTTGGTCTTACGTGGTGCTATGGCCAAACAACTAAAATGCCCCTAGCATGACTTGCAAACTGGTTGAAGCTGAAGGGGAAGGTAGCGCATGGCAGAACAGGGCAAGCCGCGCTTTGCATTTTTTGACGGCCAAATCGTGCCGATTGAGCAGGCCAAGATCAGCGTGATGACGCACGCGCTGCACTACGGGACGGCGGCCTTTGGTGGGCTGCGGGCTTATTGGAACGCGGATGAACAAGAGTTGTTCATTTTCCGCCCATTGGATCATTTTGAGCGCTTCTTGCAGTCTGCCGCAATGCTGCGGATGCATTTCCCTTTCACCCCTGCTGAGATGACCATCATGCTGCGCGATTTGCTGCGCGCAGAGGGTTTTCAGGAAAATTGCTACATTCGGCCATTGGCATATAAATCGACTGAGATGATCGGGGTGCGCCTGCACGACGTGGACGACGCCTTTACGATGTTCGCCATGCCATTTGGGCAGTATGTCGAACGCGAGGAAGGGCTGCACGTCTGCTTCAGCGCGTGGCGGCGCGTGGACGACAACGCCATCCCAGCGCGCGGCAAGATCGCCGGTTCCTATGCCAACTCGTCCCAAGCGAAGAGTGACGCTATCTTGAGCGGGTATGATGAGGCTATCGTGCTGACGCAGGATGGCCACATCTCCGAGGGCAGCGCGGCCAACGTGCTGATCGTGCGCAGAGGGCAGATCATCACACCGTCGAGCAACAGCGATGTGCTCGAGGGGATTACGCTGCGCAGCTTGCTAGCGCTAGCGCGCGAGGAACTAGGGATCCCTGTTGTGGAGCGTCTGATTGATCGTACTGAGCTGTACGTGGCAGACGAGGCGTTCATGTGCGGCACAGGGATGCAGATTGCGGCGGTGACGCGCGTCGAACATCGCCCGATTGGCACAGGGCAAATGGGCCAGATCACACAAGCGCTGCGCCACCTCTTCTTTGACGTGGTGAACGGCCGACATCCCGCATACCGTCATTGGCTTACGCCGGTTTATGCATCGACGTTGATTGAGGATGCCAAGCGATAAACTGCGGCTATTTTGATGACATATGTCACTCAACAGATGGGGATATTGCGACTATTCTGAGGGTAGAAGGTAGGAGAAAGGATGCCCCCATGTTGAATCATCTGTTGGTTCCATTGGATGGTTCTCAATTGGCTGAGCAAGCGCTGGACTACGCGCGGGAGATTGTAAAACCGGGCGGTCGCATTACCCTGCTGAGTGTGGTAGACCTGCCATTCCCAACACAAGTTGTGTTTGATATGCCCCCAGTCCAGACGATTGACCCGGCCACGCTGGAGCAACATCGTGATCTTACCAAGCGCTACCTGCAAGGCAAGGCGGCGTCTTTGGCCTCCGCTGGTTTTGTTGTCGACACAATTGTCGAGCTTGGCTATCCGGAAGAAGCCATTGTTAGTATCGCTCGCAAATACGCAGTCGATGCGATTGTGATGTCCACACACGGACGGACTGGCCTGAACCGGATGCTCATGGGAAGTGTGACCAACCGCGTCCTGAACGATACGCCTTGCCCAGTGCTCGTAGTGCCTAACAAGCGGCAAAAAGCCGCCCCCGCACAGAATGCGTCCTAAGCTCTACCTTCAGCGTTCGGAGCTGCTGTCTGGCGAGATCAAGTCACCGATGTTGTGCTTGACCGCATAGGCAGCAGCTTCCGCTCGGTTAGCCGCCCCAATCTTTTGCAGCACGCTGCTCACATAATTACGCACCGTCCCTTCACCGAGGAAGAGCTTCACCGCAATCTGGCGGTTCGTCATGCCTTCTGCCACATGGGCTAGCACGACCAGCTCCTGTGGCGTGAGGTCGGCAAAGGCGCTGGCGACTTGCGTTTGGTTGGCCTTGCGCACTTGGTCAAACACAGCGCTGGTCATGGCTGGGTCGAGGATGCCTTCTCCACGTGACACGCGCTCAATAGCCTGCACTAGCTCATTGTCTCCGATGCGCTTCAAGACATAGCCTGAGGCCCCAGCCTGAATCGCGGCCATGACCAACTCATCCTCAGCGTAAGAGGTCAAGATGATGACGTGACAGTTGGGGACGCTCTTCACGATGCGGCTGCAAGCGTCAATACCGGACATGCCGGGCATGCGGATGTCTAACACCGCAACATCTGGTTGATGCTGTTGGGCCAATCGCACTGCTTCTTCACCTGTAGACGCTTCTGCGATGACCTTGAAACGCCCATTTTTCTCTAGCAATGCACGCAACCCCGCTCTTACCACAGCGTGATCATCCGCAATCAACAAGCGCGTGATGGAGCTTGACATTCGCGTTTCCTCGATTTTTATTTATCTTGCACAAGCATGTATTATAATTTGAAATTGCAAATTTTAGCAGGATACATAGCCCTAAGAGCGTCGAATCTGTCGATAGTTGAAACGCTATGGGCCTTATCCCTCACCCCTTTACGCAGCATAGATCAACTCGGTCGGTCGTAAAAAGTGACGAGATATTTACGGTAAGGAGTTAAACATCGTGGAAACAGAGCTAGGACGCTTTCTGCGGCGGCTGCAAGAGATCTCGCAGGCGATGCTTTACACGACGGAGGCGCGTGAGCTGCACGTGGTATTGGATCGCATCGCACACGCCGCAAAGGAACTAGCAGGCACGCGGTACGCAGCGCTCGGTGTGCCGGATGGTCAGGGCGGGCTGCGTTACTTTCGCACGGCGGGGATGACTCCGGAAGAAATCGCTATGATCGACCACCTGCCTAGAGGGCACGGGCTGATTGGGGCGATCATGCAAGAGCGCCGCGTGATTCGCTTGGCGTCGATTCAGTCAGATAAACGATCTAGCGGTTTCCCGCCACATCACCCGCCGATGACTTCGTTTCTAGGTGTGCCGGTGCAAGCAGGCACGCAGCTCTACGGCATGCTTTACTTATGCGACAAGCGCAACGGCGAGCCGTTCGACGAGTTTGATGAGCTCATCGTCCAGACAGTGGCCAGCTACGCGGCGCTCGCTATTTCTGGGGCAGAGGTGGCCAACCAGTCGCGCCAGATTCAACTGCTTGAGGAGCGTGAGCGGATCGGTATGGCGCTGCACGATGGGGTCATTCAATCCCTTTATGGCATTGGGATGAAGGTAAACGCGCTGCGCGGCATGGCAGACGTGTCGGAAGAAGCGCTGAGCGAGATTGTCCACAGCCTTGACGACGTGATCGAGGACATCCGAGGCTTCATCAGCCAGCTGATGACGCGCCGCACGGCTGATAACCTGCGCGCTGTGCTGGAACAAGCGATCAAGCGGGTGATCATATCGCCTAGTGTGGCTGTGGAGCTGCACCTGCCGCCAGTGCCGCTCAACATGCCAACGGAGCACATCGATTCGCTGGCGTTGATGGTGCGTGAAGCCGTGAGCAACGCCGCGCGGCACGCCAACCCGTCCCGCATTCAACTCTTCGCGGAGGTGGTGAGCAATCGAATCTTGATCAACATTTACGATGATGGACGTGGGTTTGACTTGGACTACACGGGTGATCAAGCTGAACAAGGCAAAGGCGGCATGGGGTTGATGAACATGCACCAGCGCGCTCAAGCGATGGGCGGCTCGATCGTCATCGACAGCGCCCCGGGCAAAGGGACACATGTTTTGATCGTGGTTCCCAACGCCCCCCTCAATTCATGACATTTATCACCACTGGATAGTGACCGCAGATAGACCAACTCGGCATACACTGACAGCATAGAGCAAAGCTGTAACGGAGGTGAGCACTATGGCTGGACAGGCGCTTGTTAGAGATTGGATGTCAAAAGATGTGTTGACGGTTGACCCGAAAACGCCAATTGCTGAAGCTTACCGGCTGATGAAAGAGCGCAAAGTCCGCCGTCTGCCGGTTGTGAAGGATGGTCGTTTGCTTGGGATCGTCACACTAGGGGATGTGCGTGAAGCCAGCCCGTCAATCGCCACGAGCCTCAGCGTCTGGGAGATAAACTACTTGTGGGCGCAGTTGACGGTTGACCGTGTGATGAAGACCAATGTGATTAAGCTGTCACCAGATACGACGGTGTTGGAAGCAGCACGGTTAATGCTGGAACACAAGATCAGCGGGCTGCCGGTGATGGAAAATGGCGCATTGGTCGGCATCATTACTGAGTCTGACATCTTCAGAATGCTGGTGACCACTGAGCAGGCGAAGGCCTAGTTAGGCTGAGTGAGATGAACGTCTCCGATCTGATGACTGCCAATCCTATCACAGTAATGGTTGATGAGACGCTGCTGGCCGCTTTGGAAAAGATGGATCAGCATGCGATCCATCACTTGCCAGTTCTGAGCAGCGGCAGGCATCTGATCGGCATTTTGAGCGATCGTGACTGCCGTCGGGCGCTGCAAAAACCGTTCACTGAGCGTGCTTATTGGCAGCATGAGGTGGTGGAACGGATTATCGTGCGCGATGTGATGACGACCGCGCCGATCACCATCTCGGATTTGTCCAGCACGCAAGAGGCCGCACGGCTGATGCTGCTGCATCAGATCGGCTGCCTGCCGGTGATGCGTGATGAGACGCTGGTAGGGATCATCACTCGCAGCGACGTTCTAATGGCATACATTCAGATGGATCGCATCAATCCTTATCTCGTCTCGCAGTCGAAACGCTTCCCCGACAACCTGAGCGATATGGCGCGCGGGTTAAACGATTACTGATGCAACTCCTTGTGGTACAATGCCCCCGGATGCGCCGTCTGATGGGGGCTTTTGCATGTCAACTCGTGCCGTCATTGAAGTGCAGAACGTAAGCAAAGACCTCAAGATGGGGTCGAACGTGATTCATGTCTTGCAGGGAATATCGTTTCGCGTTCAGCGTGGGGAGATGGTCGGCATCGTTGGGCCATCTGGCAGCGGCAAGAGCACCCTCTTGGGGCTTATCGGCGGGCTGGACGTGCCGACGCGCGGCCACGTGCTGATCGACGGCGTCGACATCAGCCGCATGAACGAAGACCGCTTGACTGAAATCCGCAACGAGAAGATCGGCTTCATCTTTCAATTCTTTAACTTGATCCCGACGCTGAACGCACTGGAAAACGTCGCGCTACCGATTGAGTTCGCGCGCAAGCCGCAGTACCCGCCGATGCAGCGCGCGCGGGAACTGCTGCGCCTGCTTGGCCTTGGTGACCGTATGCATCATCTGCCGTCGCAGCTTTCCGGTGGGCAGCAGCAGCGAGTAGCGATTGCCCGTGCGCTGGCCAACGATCCGCCGCTGCTGCTGGCCGATGAGCCGACCGGCAACCTCGACAGCGCCGCCAGCGAGACCGTCCTCAACGCGCTGGAGCGCATCCGACGCGAAGTCGGCACGACGATTGTGCTGGTGACCCACAGCCGCGAATTAGCTGAGCGCACCGATCGAGTGTTGACGCTGGTGGACGGGCGTCTGGTGGGGGGTGAAGTGGCGGGCGATTAACAGGGCGCATCACATGAAAATCCCCTCTAAACGTGCAGGCTGTGTTACAATCCAATGGCAAGATGTTTTGCATGTAGGGTGAGTCAAGATGCAAGCCAAGGCTTCGGTTGATTATGATGTGCTGACTGTGCAGCGCGCCCAAAAGCTGTATCTCATGGCGCGTGTTACCGCAACCGGCGACGTACCTACTGCCAGTCGGCGACCGTTGAACCTCAGCCTTGTGTTGGATCGTAGCGGCTCGATGGCTGGAGCGAAGTTAGACTACACGCGCCAAGCCGCGCAGTTCCTCATTCAGCACCTCAGCCGCGAGGACACCCTCTCAGTGGTCTTGTACAACGACAAGGTCGAAACCTTGTTTGAGCCGCAGCACGTGACGGACAAGGACGTGCTCTCACAGCAGGTTGACACCATCAAACCGCGCGGCACAACCAACCTGAGCGGCGGCTGGTTGGAGGGCTGTCAGCATGTTCGCCAAAACTACACCGCAACATCGCTGAACCGTGTCATCTTGCTGAGTGATGGCTTGGCCAACCGTGGCATTACCGACCGGTCGCAGCTTGTGGCGATTGCTCGGCAGAAATACGAAGAGGGCATCACGACCACCACGATGGGCCTCGGCAGCGACTTCAACGAAGACCTGCTCATGGAGATCGCCAGCGCGGGCGGTGGGGCGTTCTACTTCATCGAAAGCCCCGAGGTCACGCCGGAGATCTTCAACGAAGAGTTGAGCGGCCTGATGCGCTTGGCGCTCCAGAATCTGGCAGTTCGTATCACATTTACCGATCAGGTTAAAGAGGTGCGCCAGTTGAACGCCTACCCCGTCAAAGAGGGGGCGATGGCGCGCACCTACCGCCTCGGTGATCTCTACAGCGGCGAGGTCAAAACGCTCGTGCTAGAGCTAGTCATCCCGTCTCTGGCTGTGCTTGAGCCGCAGCAGATCGCTACCGTTCACTTTGCCTACGATGAGCTGACCGCCGACGGCATCGCTCATCGAGAAAATGAAATCGGCGTGCAAGTGAACATGACCTCGTCGGAGATGGTTCCTGCGCCCGAGCAAGCACAGGTGACGCAGGCGGTGCTGCTGCTGCAAGCGGCCAATGCGCGTCAAGAGGCGGTTCAGCATGCCGATCGTGGGCAGTTTGACGAGGCGTCGCGTGTGTTGAAGGCGGTCGCGGCGGAAATCGCGCAGGCTCCGATCACGAACGATCAGCTTCAGGAGGAGCAGCGTGCGCTGCTCGTGCAGGCGGACGCGCTGCTGCGTGGCGAGGTCGCCTACGACGAATATTCACGCAAGACCCTTTCAACCCAAGCCTATTACACGATGCAAAGTCGGCATCAGCAGACGGTGCTGCTGCGCCTGCGCGAGAACGAGCGCGACAACGCGTCGTCGTCACCTTCTAACTCGCCCGCTGCATCCTATCTGACATACCCCTCAACGCGCCTGCGTGCGTTGGAAGGGGTGACCCTGCCGCCGCCACAGCCACGTGCTGTGCTCCCCAACACGCCGCCTACTGTGGTCGAGTGGCGAGGGCGTGAGTTCCCGCTGACCGGTGACGTGATACGCATCGGGCGTGCTATCCACAATGAGATCGTGATCGAAGAATCTGGAGTGTCGCGCTTTCACTCGCAGATTCGACGCGATGGTGACAGCTTGTGGATCGAAGATCTCGGCAGCACAAACGGCACGCTCGTCGGCGGGGAACGCCTGACCGCCCCCTATCGGCTCTCAGTGGGTGATGTCGTTTACGTGTGCGACGAAAAACTGATCTTCAAATAGGCTACTACACCAACAAGGACGCTAGGCATGACACAACGTGAAACGCATGAGATCGTCATTGCAGGGGTTAAGCGCTCGCTGCCGAAATTTGAAATTCAGCCGGGCGTGACGATTGCCATCCTCAACATCCTTGGTGATACCGAGCTGGTGCAGGCCTCTGCAAAGGCGCTGTCAGGCCTGCTGGCTGAGAAAGGTGGCCATTACATTGTGACAGCCGAGGCAAAGAGCATCCCGCTGGCGCACGCCCTCAGCGTTGAGATGGGGATCCCTTACGTGGTGCTGCGCAAGGTCTACAAGCCTTACATGGGCAACGCCATCCGAAGCGAAACGCTCAGCATCACCACTGGCAGCCCGCAGACGCTCTACCTCGACGAGAAGGATCAGGACGCAATCTACGGCCAGCCGGTGATCCTCGTGGACGACGTAATCTCAACGGGCAGCACGTTGCAAGGGATGCGGTTGATCTTGCAAAAGGTAGAAGCGAAGATCGTAGCCGAGGCGGCCATCTTGACTGAAGGGGATCGTGCCCAATGGCACAATATCATCGCGCTGGGGCATATTCCGGTGTGGGTCAGCTAGGGGTGGTTTTTTCGAGCACAAGCAGGTGCGATAGGCCCCACGTATCGAAGGGGGTGCCTTCCAGCGCGTAGAGGCCGCGCAGGGCGCGCCCAACTGCTCCAAAGCGCCGCGCGAGGTTGTCGTAGCCGCCGTAGATGCGTGAGTGATGCACGACGCGCACCGGCTGATCTGCGAACAACGTTTGCAGCCCGCGCCATGTGTAAGCGCGGACGTGTGGGGCGAGCTGGCTGCGCCAGCGGTCGGGCAGGTAGTTGATCAGTGGTGTGTTGCCGAAGTGATACTGGCCGCGCCAATAGTGCCCATGTGTTTCAAATGGATACCAGCGGTTGGGGCAGAAGATGACCGCTCGACCGCCTACCTTCAACACGCGGACGATTTCGCGCAGGGCAGCGCGGTCATCGCTGACGTGCTCGATCACCTCGTTTGAGACCACTGTGTCGAATCGTTCGTCAGCGTAGGGCAGTGCCTCTGCGGCAGCTACCAAGCTGTTAGGGACGAACGTTTGGGCGTGCGCGATGCGCTCTGGCTCAATGTCGAACAGGTGCACGCGGCTGGTGGGGAAGCGCCGCATGATCTGCGCGGCGTACATCCCCAAGCCGCCACCGTGTTCGAGGATGACAGCGGCCTCGAGCTGGGCGTGGGCGGCGATCATGCTCAGGCGGCGTTCTTGCCCGCTGCGCCACACGTAGGAAGGCTCGCCGCGCTGGGCTGCAAGATCAGAAGGAGGCATGACGGATGATCCTTACGAGAGAGGGGACAACGGCGCGCCGCTGCTGCGTTCTTGTGGCCGCTCGAAGGTTTTGCGATTTTGTTTCTTGCGAAGCTGGCTGGGAGTGTCGACTTGGATCGGTATCTTGACCGTGATGGTGGTTCCCTTGCCCGGGGCGCTCTTGAGGTCGAGCGTGCCGCCGATGTGTTCAGCGCGGTCGTTCATGTTGATCATGCCGAAGCTGCTGCCCTTGCTGTAGCGGCTCTGCATCGCCTCAACGTCGAAGCCTTTGCCGTTGTCGGCGACCTGCGCGATGACCATGTTGCCTTGCAGCGCCACGCGCACGCGGATCACATCGGCCTCAGCGTGCTTGCGGGCGTTGTTGGCCGCTTCTTCGATCAAGTAGAACAGGCCGCTCTGCTGCTCGCTGTCGAGGTAGCGTACTGCTTCAGGGTCGCATTGGACTTCGAGCTTTTGCTTGTACGTGTACTGCATCTTACTAGCGAGCTGTTCGAGTGAAACGCCAAGCCCCGCCTCTTCCAGCGACAGCGGTCGCCATGTGAACATCACATAGCGCATCTCGTCGACAAAGCGCATGGCGATCCCACGCAAGGACTCTACCTCTTGTTTGAGCTTTTCGGGGTTGTTTTTGGCGATGGTTGGTAGGGTGCTCAGGTTCATGGCAAGGGCGGACATCGTCTGCGTGGGGATGTCGTGCAGGTCACGGGTGAGCGCGGCGCGCATGTTCTGTTCGATCCGCAGCAGGCGATCTTTCTCTTGGCGCAGCGTCTCAACGAGGCTGGCGTTTTTGAGCGCGATAGTCGCCTGCACGCCGAGCGACTGCATGGTGTCGAGATGGTCTTCGTTGAAGGCGTTCTTGGCCGTGCTGGCATAGACGAGCAGCCCATAGGTGGCGTATTCGACACGGAGAGGGATCACCATCACGCTCTCGATGTTGCTGAAGGCGATCATCTGCCCCAACTCAGGGTCGTACTGGCCGCGCTCGCCGATGGTGATCGTGCGGGCTTGGTTGAGCGAATCGGCGAGAATGCCCGACGCGCCCTGAAACGAGCGCCCGACGTCCATGTGTTGCAGGCCGCGCGCGTTAGCGATGCTGAGGCGGTCGTCGTCCTCTACGACTAGCACCATTGCGATGAGACGTTGGCGCGGCTGGTCGCGCAAGCTGAAGCGCCCAAGATCAAGACATACGTCGAGGATCTTGTTGTAGTCGAGCGTCATGTTGAGCGTTTCGCCCATTTCAGCCAGCGCCCTCGCGCGGGTGCGCATCGCTTCAAGGCGGCGTGTGACCTCAGTGGCGTGTTCTTCAAGCTTGCGCGCGCGTGCGGAGTTGCTTTCATCAAAGGTATTCACCCAAATCGCCCCGGCGACAATTGCCAGCCCAACGAGCACCACCGCCGGGCCGAACGCCGCCGCCAGCTCTTCAAAGGCTCCGTTGGTAAAGGCCTGCTGTATCACCAGCATGACCACGGCTGCCGTGGTCACAACGGCGTTGTGGATGCCGCCCCACTGGCTCCCTAAGCGAAACAGGCCCTGCATGTTCACGAGGATGACGATCCCTGCCACTAACAGTGGCAGTTGAGGGATGAGAGAGGTGAAGGCCGCTGCGATGATGGCATCGACTGCGATCATCGCGTAGGGGACTACGCGGCGCAGGCCACCCACTGCGATGAACATGCCAAGCACCACGTTAAGGATGAGTGCAATGGCCGCGGCTGGTAGGATGTCAACGTAGGCTGTATCAGGGATAGGCGGGGCGAGGACGCCGCGCGAGAGGAACACAGCGGCAGAAAACGCGATCATCATCATGAACCGCGTTAAGAGTACAGTAAAATCTTGCCCTAGTGTTGCGCTCACCGGTAAAAACGCTGCCTATCACACATCTAAGCTCACGCATACCATAGCACACTCTCTGCGGCTAGAACATATGAGATTGCTGTGTGATTGAATTTGAGTTTGTCGGGCCAAAGCAAAGAGCGCTTGTGCCCCCTGAGGCCTCCGCCGCGGGGGCTTTTGTTTGAATTTAGACATGCTTGATCAAGAAAACGACTTTAATCGGTAGGAGCGGCTTCAGATGGCGCAGCTTGTGCTTTCCGACGCAAGTCGCGGCGCAGGGTGTCGATCAGCAGCAGGACCGCCCCTGCTACGATGAAATGATCCGCGAAGTTGCTGATGTTAGAGACGACGCCGGGGATCATCAAGTGGAAGAAGTCAACGACGAAGCCATGCTGAACGCGGTCGATGATGTTGCCGATGGCTCCGCCTAGAATGAGCGCCAACCCCACCTGCTGCGCGATGGCCTCGTGGGGGGTGTGCCAGTAGAAGTAGAAGATCACCGCAGAGATGAGCATCGCGGCGATCATGAACACGTCACCCGCCATCGGCAGCAAGCCAAACGCTGCGCCGGTGTTCATGCTGAAGGTGAACTGGAAAAAAGGATGCAGCGCAGGGACGACGAGGATCGTCTGGCCGAGCTGCATGTTGGCCAGCACCCAATTCTTGCTCAGTTGATCGATCAGCAAGATCAAGCCGACCAAGCCAACCAGAATGATGAATTTACGACGGGTCATGTGTTTTTCGTGGCCTGTGGGCAGTATTGGGCAATTATAAGGCTAGCAGTGGGGTTTCGTCATGTAAACGGCTGGCTCAGTTGGCGTTGTCGGCGGCTTGCAGGCGGGCGAGCAGCGGCGCGTAGGGGTGTCCATCCCACTTGTGAAGTAGATCGGCGTGGTGCTCGACCAGCCACACGGCGCGTTCGCTGCCACCGTTCATACGCAGCAGCTCTGCGCCCCAACGTGGGTGATGCTGCCGCACAACGAAGGGCGCGCGCCACCAGTCAAAGCGTTCAACGCGGCTGAGAGATGCATCCAGCCGTGGCAGCAGGTGATGCGCCGCCACGGCCAAGCTGCGCTGTGCGACATTGAGCGGGCAGCGCGATTTTCCCACGTCGTGCAGCAGCGCCGCCACTTGCAGGTCGTGCGCCGTGGGCTGCCCATCCGCCAGCACGCTGCGCAGCACGTTCACACAGTGAACCTGCTCGGCGTGGGTCATGCGGCAGAAGATCGACACCTGCGCAGGGGTAAGCACTTGGCACACCAGCGCCATATCGACTGTCTGGCGAAAAGCCAAGATGTCGCGCAGCCCCTGCCGCAGTCGATACGCTACGCGCACGATCTAAATCCCGATGAGGGACAGCCAAAGCTGCTGGGCAGGCACAAAGATGAGCCGACCTAAGATGCTGAAGCCAGGCAGCACGAAGCCGACCATGATGAGGATGAGCAGCACGATCTGGCTGACGGCAGCCCACTGCTGCCACTTGTAGGCGGGCTGCTGCAAGAACTGGCTGATGGGGTAAAACCCGCGCACGAAAGCGGGCACTTGCTCGCGCCGCAGCCAGTAGCCCGGCAGCAGAGCGAGGATCATGTGCCAGCCGTCAATCGGGAAGAATGGCAGCAGGTTGAACAGGAACAGCAGCACGTTCCAGAAGATGGTGGCCACCAGCAGCATCATGATCGCATCTGGGATCAGCCCCTGATAGCTGCCGAGCGGAACGCGATCCCCGTTCAGGAAGAATTGCAGCCCCATGATCGGCTCAGCGAAGAACAGGCGCAGCAGCAGCGCGGCGACAAAAGCCACACCGAGGTTGGTAAGCGGCCCGGCAAAGCTCGTCCAGAATGACCCCCAGCGCGGGTTGCGCATGCGGCTGGCGTTGACAGGCACGCTGCCGAGGATGCCGAAGCCGATCAGCACGAACATCGCAAAGCCGATCCAGTTGATGTGGACGAAGGGGTTGAGCGTCAGCCGTCCGCTGCGCTTGGCGGTGTCGTCGCCCCAATAGGTGGCCATCGCGGCATGGCCGAACTCATGGATCGACATGCTGAACAGCATGACTAAAATCGTGGCAATGATGGATGCCACGGGCAACTGAGAGAAGAGAAGCACGGATTGCTCCTTATAATTGAACGGTCTAACCGTCAGGCTAACACACGTTTATAGGGATTGCATTAGAGCTTGCCTGTGGGTTGTTGGCGTGTGAGATACAGCGTATGAGCGCTGTGGTTGCATCTCATTTTAAAACCCTTTATACTATGTTATAAGGTTAAGGTTTAACCGATTGTTCGTTCTTAGTACGAGCATCACCGGTGTCTGTGCGTGTGTTGGTTGAATTACAACTCATGAGCACATCACGTTAGTTTGAACGACATGGGCACAGCCGTAAAAGGCTGCTAAGGCGAGAGTTGCGGCGCTTGACGCCGCTTTGACAACATCATGTGGCGGTACATCACGACCGCACCGGCTCCGCGTGACAATGATGTAGTCATTGTTGCCTGCGCACAGTTGCAATCAACATCGTCTTGGCAGCCGCCTCAGCTCGTTTGAGGGCGGCACTTGTTGGTTGTAGGGATAGGATGCCAACGGTTACGCGGTTAGAACGGCAAAAGAAGCATCCAGAGCGCGTCAACGTCTATTTGGATGGGGAATTTGCCTTTGGTCTGCCTGACATCGAAGCCGCTCGCTTGAGCAAAGGCCAAACCATCAGCGAGGCAGAGGTGGCGTTCTTGCGCACGCAAGGCACGCTGGTGAAGGCAGTCGATCAAGGCTTGCGTTTGCTTGCATCTCGCCCGCGCAGCGTTCATGAAGTTCGAATGGCACTGGCAAGAAAGCATGACCCAGTGATAGTGGAATGCGCCATCGAGCGCCTCACGGCGATGGGCTATCTGGACGATGCGGCCTTTGCACGCTTCTGGGTAGACAATCGCACCGCGTTCAAGCCGCTCAGTCGGCGCGCCCTGCGCTATGAGTTGAGCGGCAAGGGCGTGCCGGAGGCGATCATCCAAGCGGCGCTCGCCGATGTGACCGAGCTAGAGACAGCGCTGCACGCAGCGCGCTCGCAGCTTCGGCGGTGGGAAGGCCAAACGCGCTCCGCATTCCACGCGCATCTCATCGTGTTTTTGCAGCGGCGCGGGTTCAGTTACAGCACCTCGCGCGATGCGATCCGCACGCTGCTGG
>DAOUBS010000096.1:0-6571 GCA_034432435.1 Anaerolineae bacterium | reverse complement strand
GCCCAGCGTGGATAAGTGACTCGGTATAGGTGAGCAGCGGACGGAACAACGTCATCAGGTCGGCGTCGTAACCCCAATAGGCTTTGCTGCGAAACGCAATGTCGCTCAAGATGCCAGCTTCATCTGGGCAGGCGGGTCGGATCATGGGCATTGGCCTCGTTCGACGGTCGATGAAAGCGTTAGTTGCAAGAGCGAATTATAACGCATTGCGAGATCTAACCGCTGATTGGCCGACGCCTGCTGTATATAATGCAGCGCAATCAATCACGGAGACGCAGCGCCACATGACCACATTCATCGGCTTACCTGACTTACACGACCAAGCGGAATGGCTTAAGAAGATCGGCCGCCCGCTGGCGAAAGCGAACGTCGTGCTGTTGGCGGGCGACATGACCAACGGCAGCATGAATCACCTGCTGCGGATGTTCTCGATCCTCAACGAGTTCAACGAGCACGTCTACGCTGTGCCGGGCAACATGGACACTGCGCAGATCTTGGCGCATCTCGCGCGCGAGGGGCTGAGCTTGCACCGCCGCTTTGAGCTGGTAGACGGCGTCGCGCTGGTGGGCTTGGGTGGCGCGCTGCCCTTTGACGGCGACTTCGTGTTCAGCGAGGACGAGTTCAGCGCGATGCTGGATGAAGCGGTGACTGGGCTGCCCGCTGGCACGCCGACCCTGCTCGTGTCGCATCAGCCGCCGTATGACACGGCGCTCGACGTGATCCGCACCGGGCAGCACGTGGGCAGCCGCGCAGTGCGCGCGTGGATCGAGAAGCATCAGCCGCTGGCCTGCCTGTGCGGCCACATTCACGAGGCCGCAGGGGTGGATCGGCTCGGGCAGACGGTACTCATCAACCCCGGGCCGCTGGCGACGACCGCCAGCTACGCCTACCTAGACGTTCGCGCTGGGCAGTTGGTGACGGCGGAGATTCGCCACGCTGACGGCCACTACGATGAGGGCGTGCCGTATGAGCGATAAGTTTCTAGTCGTCGGGCTGGGTAACCCCGGGCGAGAGTACGAGAAAACGCGCCACAACGTGGGCTTTTGGGTGGTCGATGAGCTGGCGACGCGCCATCAGCTCGGCGCAGGGAACAAAGAGCGCAAGGCGATTGTGTTCAGCGGCCAGATCAAAGGCAAGCCGGTTGTGCTGGCCAAGCCGCAGACTTATATGAACCTGAGCGGCGAGGCCGTGCGCGCGTTGCTCGACTTCTACAAGATCCCGCTGGAACGCTTGATCGTCATCCACGATGACCTTGATACACCGTTAGGGGCGCTCAGAGTGCGGCAGCAGGGCGGGCACGGCGGTCAGAACGGCGTGCGTAACATCCTGCTGCACGCCGGCAGCGACAGCTTCGCCCGCGTGCGCTTCGGCATCGGTCGTCCGCCCGGGCGGATGCAGCCCAAGGACTACGTTCTGCAACCCTTCATCGGTGACGACCAGATCACCGCGCGGCAGATGGTCGAGCGCGCCGCCGACGCAGTCGAAAGCTGGCTGACGGACGGGATCGAACTGACAATGACGCGCTTCAACGGCGAGTCGGACACCACCCCGCGCCCATCGCTGGAGGAAGAGCTGGCGCTGACGCTGCGGGCGGTTGAGCTGGCCCCCAGCGACCCCAAACCGCTAGAGGCGCTGGCGCGCTTGTACCGCCGCGCCAAGCAGGACGAGAAGGCGGTTGAAACGCACCTGCGCCTCGCTGAGCTGCACCGCGCACAGGGCGACCTTAAGCGCATGGTGCACGAGTGGGACAACGCGGTGCGCCTCAAGCCCACTCTGACCGACCTGCAAGCACAGATCGCCCGCGAGAACGCTGCACAGGGCGACCTCAAACGGGCAACGCAAGCGTGGCTGCGCCTCGCTGAGACATGGCAGACGTTGAATCAGCCTGAGCAGGCGCTGGCGGCAGTGCAGGAAGCGCTCGCGCTCAACCCGCAGCACAGCCGCGCCCTTGAACTGCTGGCGGCGCTCAACCCTGAACGCTAGAACATCACGCTGAGCGAATCGAGCACGCGATCAATGGGGGTGAAGAGGCTCACGACGCCGCTGCCCGCGAACAGCAGCCCCACCGCAAGCGGCGCGTCGAACGCCACCACGAGCGAGCCGCTGTCCCCGCCTTGGCTCATGCCCGTGGTCATCACCTGCCCGACGAAGCGGGCGTTTTTGGGGCCGAAGGGCGTGTTATAGCCTACGTCGATGGTCGTGTTGACGGTGGTGATCGTCCCTTCGGTGTAGTCGGTGGTGCGCCCGACCTTGCGGACGCGCATCCCCAACGAGGGCGGGCGCGTGCCGGTGATGCGGCCGATGTAGCGCACCTCATCGCTGAAGCTGCTGATGTTCAGCGGGCGGGCGACGGCGCAGTCTACGTGGTTTTCAGGGATGGCCTGCTGGGCTTGAACGCTCGTGGCGTAGATCGGTGACGGCGGCACGAGCACGCTTTGCGCTTGGGCAGTTTCGGGCGGGCGGTTGGCGTTGGCCAGCGCTGTGCCCAGCGCGATGAGCAGGCCGGCCAAGCTGCACCCTGTCCCCGTACTGGGCTGGCTGGGGCCGGTCAGCGGTGGGTTGGGCACGGGGGGCGGCGGCGTGATGATTGGGGGCGGTGGTTCGGGCGGCGTCACGGGGTCATATGGCAGCGGGTCAGGCGTCGGCGTTGGGGGCTGAGGGGCAGGGGGTTGCGGCGTGGGGGGCGGCGGCTCAACGACTGGATCGCCGATGAAGCGCAGCGGCGTAAAGCGCTCCAAGCGGGCGACAACGTCTGAGGGGTTGATACCGTGATCGGTTGCGCCGGGCTGCAAGATGACGTCACCAGTTTGGGCGTCGTTGCAGTTGGCCAGCACGTGGTTGTTCGACAGCAGCAGGTACTGCCCTGTAAGGCGGTCGCGCACGACTGCGCCGAGCGTACCAGCCGAGACGCGGTAATGGCCGATGCTCACGCCAGGCGGGACGACCGGTCGCCAGCGGTCACGCGGGCCGAAGTTTTGGGCGCGCACTGTGCCCACTTCCACGACGTCGGTCTTGATGCCTTGCAGCTCCGGCGGGATGCGGTCGCTCTCATGCAGCGCGATCTCTGGCTTCTTTTGAACGACCAACGCAAAGATGGCCAACTGATCGGATTGAACGCCGTTGTCAGTTTTATAGCCGATGCCGACGCCAACGACGTTGGCTTTGGCCAACAGTTCCAATTGGAAGCGCCGTTGCGCTTCGATCAACTGGTTAAAGAACGACATACACCCTGCCCCCTGTGCTGGATGAACCTTTTATGAGTATACATGACTTGCTGCACGGCGCAGCAGTCATGGCGCTAGGCTTTGGTGGGGCCTTTCCAGTATGATGAGAATAAGTAAAGCTTGCGCAAAGGGACTTGCGTTACTATGAAAAAAATATTGATTATTGGTGGAACGCGAAATGTAGGTTATTTCACTGCGCGTCGGCTGATTGAAGCTGGCCACGCGGTGACACTGCTCAACCGTGGCAAATCACCGGATGACCTACCCGCAGAGCTGCCGCGCCTGCGGGCTGATCGTACCAACAGCCAGCAGATGAAGCGGGCGCTGCTGGCCAAAACGTTTGACGTAGTGATCGACTTTGTGATGTATCGCAGCGCTGAGGCCAGCATGATTGTCGAACTGCTGCGCGACCGAGTCGGGCATTACATCGTCATCAGCAGTGGGCAGGTGTACCTCGTGCGCGAGGGCTTGGAGCGCCCGTTTAAAGAGATAGATTACGATGGACGGCTGACGCCCGCGCCTAAAGTGGGGACATACGCTTATGAGGAATGGTCATATGGCATGGACAAGCGCAGCGTCGAAGACGTGTTCATCGCACAGCCGGACTTCCCGTGCACGCGGCTGAGGCTGCCGATGGTTAACAGCGAGCGCGACCCGATGAAGCGGCTTTACCAATACTACTTGCGCATCAAGGACGGCGGTCCGCTGCTCGTGCCAGAGACGCCAGATCTGCCCTTGCGGCACGTCTATCAGGCTGACGTGGTGAACGTGATTGAGATGCTCGTCATGACTGGGGAAGGCAAAGGCGATGCGATTAACCTGTGCCATGATGAGATGCTCAACCTGCCGGAGTTTCTCGCACTGTTGGCGGAGATCAAAGGCCGCCCCATGCCGCAGCTCGTGTGGGCCAAGTACAGCCAATTGGAGGCAGCCGGCTTCCTGCCGGACTGCTCACCGTTTAGCGACCGCTGGATGAGCGTTCTCGACAACACCTACAGCAAAGAGCGCTACGGCATCACCTACACCCCGCTGGCACAAGCGCTGGAGAACATCGTGCGCCACTATCGCCAGTTTCCGCCCACGCTGCCGACCAGTTACAAACGGCGTCATGCCGAGTTGGCGTTTGCTGCTCAGGCGACGCAACTGTAAACGAGGGCGTCTGTCTGCGTTAGCAGTGTAAGCGGCTTGTGCTTTGGGGTATGATTGCTGCGTAATGAGCGTGCACAAAAGGCGGACAACATGGATGCAGAAGTGCTAATCATCGGCGCTGGGTTGAGCGGCCTATCAGCGGCGCAAGTGCTGCAAGCCGCCGGGAAACAGGTGCTGGTG
Source organism: Anaerolineae bacterium (assembly GCA_034432435.1). Classification (GTDB taxonomy): domain Bacteria; phylum Chloroflexota; class Anaerolineae; order Aggregatilineales; family Phototrophicaceae; genus JANWYT01. The sequence continues at coordinate 2,018 of DAOUBS010000096.1, read as the reverse complement.
ATCGACAAAGGGCGCAGCGTTGGCGGGCGAATGGCCACACGGCGCATACAAAACGGTCTCGCAGATCATGGCGCGCAGTTTTTCACGGCACGGACAGCGGTGTTTCAGCAGGTGGTGGACGAGTGGCTAGTGCAGGGGCGCGTGCGCGTGTGGGGATATGGTTGGAGCGATGGCAGTCTGAAGCGCACTGTCAACGATGGCCACCCGCGCTATGTCTCAGTCGGCGGGATGAACGCGCTCACCCAGTACCTCGCGGAGGGGCTGAACGTTCGCGTGAATGCGCAGGTGCTTTACGGGCGCTATGACAACAAGCGTTGGATTGTCCGCTATGGCGATGAAGGGCTGTTGACCGCTGGTGTGTTGATCCTGACGCCGCCGGTTCCGCAGTCGCTCAAACTGCTGATGGAAGGCAGCGTAGACCTGCACCCTGATGACCGGACGGCGTTAGAGCGTATCGAGTATGGGCCGTGTTTGTGCGGCTTGTTTGTGGTGGATGGAGAGGTCAACCTGCCAGAGCCAGGGGCCATCCAGAACTTTAACAAAGTGGTCTACTGGGTAGCGGACAACCAGCGCAAAGGCATTTCTGAGCAGCGCATCATCACCATGCACGTAGAGTCCAGCTACAGCCGTGCCCACTATGACGACCCTGATGAGGACACCCTCGCGTTCTTGAGGGGCGACCTTCAGCAGTATCTGGCCCCTGACGCCGTGATCGTGGAGGAACAGCTCAAAAAGTGGCGTTACAGCGTTCCGTTGACGACGCACCCCTTTGACTGCTTGACGGCGCAAGGGCTGCCGTTGGTGTTCGCTGGGGATGCGTTCGGAGGACAGGGGCGCGTCGAGGGCGCTTACATGAGCGGTCGTGCGGCAGGCCAAGCCGCGCTTGACTTGTTGAGGTAGAGGATGTGAACAATGCGCCTGCCTAAACCGACGTGGAAGCGTTCGCTGGGGGTGATCCTCATCTCAGCGCTGATCGTTGCTATCAGCTTTGTGGTGTGGGCGAGCACAACGAACCCGATCATGCCGCAGGCTGAAGCAGCGCTGCAAAGCAGCTTAACCGTGGCTGTCAACCGCGCCAATGGCTACATCAGCTTTGTGCCGACGACCAGCGTGCCGCAGACGGGGATTGTGTTGTATCCGGGCGGGCGTGTGGTGGCGGAGGCTTATGCGCCGCTGGCGCGCGCCATCGCTGAGCAGGGCTATCTGGCGGCGATTGTCTACGCCCCGCTGAACCTCGCGTTTTTCGGGGTGGGCGCGGCAGATCAAGTGCTGGCCGATTTCCCTGAGGTGGAGACGTGGGCGGTGGGCGGCCATTCGCTGGGCGGCGTGGCGGCAGCGCTCTACGCGCAGAACAACCCAACCGTGCGCGGACTGGTCATCATGGCGTCTTTCCCGGCCAACGATGCGCTGAGGGAACGCAGCGATTTACGGGTGGTGTCGATCTACGGGACGAATGACGGCCTCGCGCGCGCTGAAGATGTTCGCAACAGTTCAAAGGATCTGCCACAGAACGCGCGCTTTGTCGCCATTGAGGGCGGTAACCATGCCCAATTCGGCTATTATGGAGAACAAGCCGGCGACAATCAGGCGACGATTAGCCGCGAGGAACAAACGACGCAGATCGCGACGGCCATTGTTGCCCTGCTCGACGACATCACGCCCGCATCCGACGAATCTGAGTAAGTTAAGGAGGCCTACCCCAAGATGAAAAAGCCTGAGTCGCTCAAAGTCAACACCAGCCAGTTCATCGAGATGGTGCAGAACCATGAACGCCAGTGGGGTCAGAACGACTACACGGGGCGGCCTTCTTTGCAGAAGCTGCTGGAGTCAAAGGTAGTAGTATTTTGGCGGACGAGCGCAGACACGCCGATGATCGTCACGGTTTACGATAGCCTTGAAGAGGTGGGCAAACAGCTCGCGCGGCAGGTTATCCTTGGCGATAAGTTTGATCGAGCGCTGTCTAAAATCTTCGTGGATCGTAAACCGGTGCGCATCGCTAGCGTCAACGTCGAGTTTGC
>DAOUBS010000095.1:0-49825 GCA_034432435.1 Anaerolineae bacterium | reverse complement strand
CGAGAGATCAAACGGTGGAAAGTCGTTATGGGGTTGTATTCAAAGAGGTTGGGCGTCGATTTGGGCACGGTGAACGTGCTGATCTACGAGAACGGGCAGATTGTGCTTCAAGAGCCGTCGCTGGTGGCGGTGGAGATAGGCGAGGACGGCGACGAGCGCATCATCGAGCTGGGGCAGCCCGCGCGTGAGATGATGGGCCGCGTGGACGATGAGGCGATTCAAATCGTCCGCCCGCTGCAAGACGGTGTGATCGCCGACTATGAAATCACTGAGAAGATGTTGGAGTACTTCTTCAGCAAAGTCGCCAGCCGCTTGAACTTCTTTAAGCCTACGGTGATGATCAGCGTGCCGTATGGCGTGACGAGCGTCGAGAAACGCGCCGTACACGAGGCGGCGCTGGCGGCAGGCGCGCGCGAGGTGTTCTTGATCTACGAGCCGCTGGCGGCGGCCATCGGCGCGGGCGTGCCCGTGAACACCCCCGCCGGAGATATGGTGGTGAACATCGGCGGCGGCATCACCGAGGCAGCCGTCATCACGATGAGCAACATCATCCGCGCCGAGAGTGGGCGCGTGGGTGGCATCCGCCTTGATGAGGCCATTCAAGCCTACGTGCGCGCCAAGTACAACCTTGCGATTGGTCTGCCTAGCGCGGAGTCGGTCAAAATTCAGGTGGGGGCGGCTGTGCCACAGGCGCAGGAGCTGACAACCGAGGTGCAGGGGCGCAATATCGCCAATGGGCTGCCGCAGAGTGTGCCGATCACGACGAGTGAAGTGGTGGAAGCGTTGGAGGATGTGCTGAAGCAAATTGCAAAAGTGGCTAAGAACGTGCTCGCCAATACGCCGCCTGAGCTGGCCTCTGACATCTACGACCGCGGGATTATGCTCACAGGGGGTGGGGCGCTGCTGCGCGGCATCGACACGTATCTGACGCGCGAGACCGGCGTGCATGTGTACCGCGCAGATAACCCGATGATCGCAGTGGCGACGGGCGCAGGCCGCTCATTGGACAACCCGGCGCTGCTGCGGCGCATGGCGCAGGCCAGCATTCTGAAGGGGTAGCCCCTTAGTCACCTAGCTAGTGCGAGTTGGCGTCCCTATAAACTAGTCCTTCAAGTAAAAGGTCATATGCTGGAGGTGTACGACTGGGTCAATGTACTGCACCATGACGTGATCGGGCACGTTGATGTTGATTGGCGCGTAGTTGAGGATGGCCTGCACGCCAGCCTCAACGAGCATGTTAGCGACCGATTGCGCGTGTTCAGCGGGCACGGCGATCATCGCAAGTTTGACTTGGTTCTCTTTGAGGGTCTGTGCCAGCTCATGCAGGGGCTGTACGGTCAACCCGCCGATATGCGCGCCGATTTTAGCTGGGTCACTGTCGAACACCCACGCGATGCGAAAGCCGCGATCCGCAAAGCCGCGATAGTGCAAAATCGCGCTGCCGAGGTTGCCCGCGCCCACCAACGCCACGCGCCACTCTTGGTTGACCTGCATCACGGTGCGCAGCTTGTTCACGAGGTATTCGATCTGATAGCCAGTTCCTTGCTTGCCGAAGCCGCCAAAGTGCGATAGGTCTTTACGAATTTGCGCGGAACTGATGCCGAGCTTGCGCCCCAGCTCGTGCGATGATGTGACCTCGCGTCCTTCTTGCTGAAGGCGCGTCAACGCTCTGAGGTAGAGTGGCAAGCGCCCAATAACAATATCGGGAATGCTGTTGGTTTGCTTTAACGGCATAACGCAACCCTTACAATGAGAGCGAGTCGAATGAACATTTGTTGAGCGTATGCTCCCAATCAATGAATTCTACTATAATGTATATTGTTAAAAAAGACACAAGCCTCTAAGAACATGTCAGTTCGTCGCACGCTTTTCATTCAACTGCTGCTTGTCGTAGGCCTGCCGCTGGCAGCGTTCTTCAGCGCGCGCCCAGCCCCTAGCGGCGTGTCGGAGGAGCTTGTCCGCAATTTGCAAGTCTATCAAGTGCAGCGCGGCACGGTGGCGCTCACAGTCAGCGCGATTGGTGCGCTGGCGGCAGATCAAGAGGCCAGCCTCAGCTTTTTGCAGTCAGGGCGGGTGGCGCAGGTGTTCGTCCAGCGCGATGATTATGTGCTGGCGGGCGACCTGCTCATGAAGCTGGACAGCACCGCGCAAGAGCTGGCCTATGAACAGGCGCTGCTGGCGCTGGAACAGGCGGAGATGGCGCTGCAAACGCTGCTTCAACCCAGTGAGGATCAAATCCGACTGGCGGAGGCGGCAGTCGCCAGCGCGCGCGGGGCGTACTTCAGCGTGGGGAATGCCGTTCGACCAGAGGACATCACGGCGGCACAGCTAGCCTATGAGCAGGCGCAGCGCACGTACAACGACGCGATCGCCGCGCGCGACACCGCGCCCCCCGGCCAATATGACATCCTTGCGGCACGGGCAGGCGAAGCCTCCTTCAACTTGGAGATTGCCCGCTTGCAGCTTGAATCGCTCACCAATGGCAGCGCGACGCGGGCGCAGTCCGGCGCGGCGTTTGCGCGCTTAGTGCAGGCGGAGCGCGAGCTGGAGCGCGTGCTGGCCGGCCCGTCGCAAGTTCAGATCGAGGGCGCACAGGCGCAGATCGACCGCGCCCAGGCGCAGGTGCGCCAAGCGGAGCTAGCGCTTCAGCGCACGAACTTGTTTGCGCCCTTTGACGGGGTGATCGGCGCGCTCAACGCTGAAGTGGGCGCGGTGGTTGCGCCCAACTTCCCTGTAGCAACGCTGGTGGACGTGTCGCCGTTGAACTTGGTCGTGCAGGTGGACGAGGTCGACATCCGCCTGATCGAGGTGGGGATGCTCGTCCGTGTGCGGTTGGACGCGCTGCCGGATAACCTGCTTGAGGCGCGGGTGACGCGCATCGCCGATGTGGGCGTCACCACGGGCGGGATCGTCTCATACGACGTGGAGATTGAACTCGTGAGCGACGACCCGCGGGCGCGCGTCGGGATGACGGCGGACGCGACGATCATCGTCCGAGAGCGCACAGATACGCTGGTCATTCCAAACGCCTACATTCGGTTGGATCGCTTCACAGGTGAGGCGTTCGTCAATCTCATCCAGCCGGACTTGACCATTCGTGAGGTTCCAATCAGGTTGGGCTTGCAAGGGCAGGACATGAGCGAGGTCGTGGCTGGGCTAAGCGAAGGCGACTTGATCGCGCTGACGCTGGGTGGGCGCGGCCTCAATGAGTTTATTGGAGACTGAGCCGAGCATGAACGCGCTGATTTTCGTCGTGGTGGGGTATGTGATGTACCGTCTGCTCATCGCTCGCATTCGCTGGCGGGCGGTGCGCTTTTTGCTGTACGTGCCGATTTTAGTGCTGGTGGCGCTGGGGATCCGCGTGGGTGAGATAGCCAGTGATAACCCGCAGCAGCGCACTGAGGAGCGCTTGCAAACGTTGATCGTCGATCAAACGACGGTGCGCGTAGACGATCTAACTGTGACCGTTACGGGGTCGGGGGCGATCCAGCCGGTGCGCCAAGTGCCCCTGACGTTTGGCAGCTTCGGCCCAGTGGCTGAGATCTACGCGACAGCGGGGCAGCGGGTGCAGGCAGGCGATCTCATCGCGCGGCTGGACACCAGCGACTTTCAGCAGATCATCGACAACGCTGAGATCGCCCTGCAAGTCCAGCAGTCAGCGTATGAGGCGCTGTTGACCCCCGCGCGCGAGGTAGACATTGCCGCAGCCGAGGCGGCGCTGGCGGCGGCGCGCGCCCAGTACTTCGCCGCTGTATCGACCGCACCCACAGCCGAACAGCGCGAGATTGCGCGCATGCAGTCTGAGCTGGCGCGCAACCAGTTCTACCAACTTCAGCTTCAGCGCGACGCTTTGACGCCGCCCGACTTGGGCGATTTTGTGCTCAACTTGAACATCATCCCCAACGTTGAACCGTCGGCGCTGCCTGACGAACTGGCCGATATTGCCGACGACATCAACCGCGGCATCGACCAGTTCAACGCGCAGCTAAGCAGCAACATCTCGCAGATCACCCTTCAGCAAGCGCAGGCGTCGATCGCTCAGATCGAGCAGCAGCGGCAGGCCATCGAGAGCCGTCTAGACGCCGCGGAGACGAACGCCGAAGTGGCTGAGCTGCGCTTCCAAGCGACCCTCAACCGTGGCCCGGACAGCGGCGCGATTGCGGCGGCCAACGCCTCCATCGTGCAGGCGCAGATAGCGCTGGATCGGCTGTTGAACGGCGCGTCTGAGATGGATCTAGCTCAAGCGGAGTTGAGCGTGCGGCTGGCGGAGAACGCGCTGAAGCAGGCGCGGCAGTCGCTGACGAACGCTGAGCTGCGCGCCCCATTTGACGGGATCATCGCGCAGAACAACCTGCGCGTGGGCGATGTGCCGCCGCAGGGCGTGGCGGTGCTCTTGGTGGATAACGAACAGTTTTTGATCGATCTGCCGCTAGACGAGACGGATGTTGTTAACGTGGCGGCGGGGCAGCGCGTTGAAATCCTCGTTGACGCGCTGCCCGATGCGGTGGTCACGGGCGTTGTGGAGCGCGTGGCGTTTACGCCGGTGCGCATCGGCCAACTGGTAACGTACACTGTGCGCATCCGCCTTGACCCGACTGATGCGCCCATCCGCGCCGGAATGAGCGTGACGGCCAACATCATTATCGACCAGCGACCAGAAGTGATGCTCGTGCCCAACCGCTTCATCCGCATCGACCCGCTGACGCAAAACGCCTTCGTGGTGGTGCGGCAGCCAGATGGACGCCTCGTAGAGACGTTGGTGCTGTTGGGGCGGCGCAACGACGTTGAATCTGAGATCGTGAGCGGGGTGGCCCCCGGCGATGTGGTCGTGCTGCTGCCGCGCGGTACAGAAGGCGTGGGAGGGTTCTTCAACTAGATGTCAGAGAAACAGCCTGCCAAGTGGGTGATCGACATTCGTCAGATCACCAAGACGTATCAGATGGGGGATGTCAAACTGCAAGTGCTGCGTGGGATCGATCTGCGTGTGGCAAAGGGTGAGTTCATCTCGATCATGGGGCCATCCGGCAGCGGCAAAAGCACCTTGATGAACATCCTCGGCGCGCTCGATCAGCCCACCAGCGGCCAGTACTTCCTCGATGGGGTAGACGTGAGCAAGATGAGTGAAACCGAGCTGGCGCGGGTGCGCAACCGCAAGATCGGGTTTGTCTTCCAGAGCTTCAACCTGCTCAAGCGCACTGAGGCGATCCGCCAAGTGGAGCTGCCGCTAATGTACGCGGGCGTGCCGAACCGCACCAAGCGCGCCAAAGCAGCGCTGGAAGCAGTGGGCTTAGGGGCGCGGCTCGATCACCTGCCGAGTGAGCTTTCCGGTGGCCAGCAGCAGCGTGTGGCCATTGCCCGTGCGATTGTGACTGAGCCGTCGGTGATCCTCGCGGATGAGCCAACCGGCAACCTCGACTCGCGCAGTGGAACCGAGGTGATGCAGATCTTCCAGCGCCTGAACCGTGAGAAGCACATCACGACGATTTTTGTGACCCACGACCCGTGGATTGCGCGCCACACAAACCGCGTGGTGATGCTGCGCGATGGGCGCGTGGTCGCGGATCAAAAGGTGAAAGCGCCGTTGAAGGCGGGCGAGGCCGAGCGCCCGAGCGAGGCGGAAGAGCTGCAAGGCGTGTTCGAAGAGGCTTACTACGGCGGCAAGCGCGAGGAATATAACTAGTGGACTTGGCGCAGACCTTCCGTGTGGCGGTCGAAAGCTTGCTGATCAATCGCCTGCGCTCGGTGCTCACGACGCTGGGGATCATCATCGGTGTGGGCGCAGTGATCGGCCTTGTGAGCTTAGGGCGGGCGGTGGAGGACTTCATCGCTAGCGAGTTCAACGCGCTGGGGTCAAATATCTTGCAAGTTAGCTCAGCTGCGCCGCGCAGCCCAACGCGCGACCGCATCGCCCCGCTGACTAGCCGCGAGGCGCAAATGCTGCTGCGCCCGGGCGTCGCGCCCAGCGTCGTAGCCGTTGCCACAGAGTATCAATTGTTCGGGCAGGTAGTGGCGCGCACGAACAACACGACGACTACCATCCGCGGGGTGAGCGACAACTACGGCACGGTGCGCAATTGGGCGGTGAGCGTGGGCGAGTTCATTACGCCCCAGCACGTGGCAGACGCGGCGCGTGTGGCCCTGCTTGGCCTTGACGTAGTCGAGCGGTTGTACGGCAGCCGCGACTTTAACCCCGTGGGCGAGACGATTCGCTTGAACCAGCGCAGCTTTACCGTGATCGGCGTGCTGACGGAGCGCGGCGGGACATTCATCAGCGAGGACAACGTGGTGCTTGTGCCGATCACAACCGCGCAGAGCCGCCTCGACAACGCGCGCACGCCGGACGGCAGCTTCCGCGTTACGACGATCTACGCTCAAGCGCGCAGCGAGGCCGAGCTGCCCAGCGCGGTTGAGGAGATCACGCAGTTCTTGAGTGAGGCGCACGGCATCGTCTTTGCCGATGAACAGGACTTCCGCATCACGACCCCAAGCGACATCTTGGGGATCGTGAACCAAGTGAGCGGGGTGTTGACGGTATTCCTTGCGATGATCGCGGGTATCTCGCTGCTGGTGGGCGGGATCGGCATCATGAACATCATGCTGGTGAGCGTGACAGAGCGTACCCGCGAGATCGGCCTGCGCAAGGCGCTGGGGGCGCGCGCGAGCGATATCCTCAACCAGTTCTTGATCGAGAGCGTGCTGCTGTCGCTGCTGGGCGGCTTCTTTGGGATCGTACTGGGCGGGGTAGCGGCGGCCATCGGCACAGCGCTGATCCCGCAGCTCACGATTACGCTGTCAGCCGATGCGGTGGTGCTGGCGACGGTGGTGAGCACGTTTGTCGGCGTGTTTTTTGGCTACTATCCAGCGCGGCGGGCGGCCAACATGCGCCCCATTGACGCGCTGCGGTTTGAGTAAAACGAGATGCTTGATAACCTGCGGGTGGCGTTTGTCAACTTAGCGAGCAACAAGCTCCGCAGCGGCCTCACGATGCTGGGGGTGACGATTGGCGTGGCGGCGGTCATCATTCTGGTGAGCGTTGGTCAGGCGTTTGAGACGTTCGTCAAAGCGCAGTTTTCCAGCGTGGGGGTGAACCTTGTGTTCGTGATCGGTGGGACGGACGCCCGCGGGACGTTTCGCCCGCTCACGCGCGTTGACGTCAACACGCTGAGCGATCCCGCGCGCGTGCCGGACGCGCTCATTGTGATGCCGCAGCGCAACCTCAACAATCGCACGGTCAAGGCCGGCAACCGCGAGATCAGCGTGACGATTCAAGGGGTGACGCCGATCTACCTTGAGCTTTTCAACCGTGAGGTGGTTGTTGGGCGCTTTCTGGATCAGCGCGATGTGGACTCGCAGGCGCGGGTGGCCGTCGTCGAGCAGGGGGTGGTTGATACGCTCTTCCCCGATACGTTCCCCATTGGTCAGACGATCCGCATCGCGGATGTGCGCTTCACGATCATCGGCGTGCTGGGGGCGAGCGGCGCGGGCACGTTCGGCAGCGATGACGGCGTGATCGTCCCGATTACGACGGCTCAAACGCGCCTGACTGGCGAGCGCGTCTTGAGTGGTGACCGCCCGGTGAGCTTCATCACCCTGCAAGCGCGTGATGCGGAATCCGTCGAGCAGGTCGTGACGCAGGTGCGGCAGGCGCTGCGCCAAACGCGTGATGTGAGCTTCCGCGATGAGGACAACTTTATCGTGTTCACGCAGTCGGAGATCCTCGACACGCTGGGGAACATCACCGGCCTGCTGACGGTGTTCCTTGCGCTGCTCGCCAGCATCTCGTTGGTGGTGGGCGGGATTGGGATCATGAACATCATGCTCGTCACGGTGACGGAGCGCACCCGTGAGATTGGCTTGCGGAAGGCTGTCGGGGCGCAGCGTTCGGTGATCCTGATTCAGTTCTTGACGGAGGCGGTCGTGCTGTCGGTGGTGGGGGGAACGATCGGGGTGACGATTGCCGTCGTGCTCGCCAGCTTTGTGAGCGTGCTTGTGCCGGACTTGCAGGTGAGCGTGCAGGTGACAAGCGTGGTGCTGGCAGTGGCGATCTCCGTGGCGGTGGGCATCTTGAGCGGCCTCTACCCAGCTAATCGGGCAGCTAGCCTCAACCCGATTGATGCGTTGCGTTATGAGTAAGTTAAAGATACACTGACGATCAAAGCCTCACGCAGCGGAGGATGGCAGGTAGCCTTGTTATGGTAGAAGAAGACATCAATGGTTCGGTAGCCGTTCAGCGTTCGCGTGTCTTTGTGACGGTTGATGGCTTGTTCGTCGTCCATTGGGAGGAAAACCGCGTCCAAGACCTGCTCTCTGGTCGGTATCTCACGTTTACTGAGAAACAATTCGACGCGCCGGTGACCGATTGGGAGCTGCATCAACTGCGCAATTGGGGGGTGGTCGAGTTGTTTGATGAGGCGTTTGTGTGGTTGCAGCGCGTGCCAGAGTGGCAGCAGACTGGGCCGCAGCGTTCGTACTACCTGTACACGCGCTTGCCCAAGCAGCGTTTGCGCGAGGTGGAGCAGCAGCTAGAAAAAGCCGGCCTGCATCAGCAGTTCGCGGTGCGCGTGCGGGATCAATTTTTAGTGCTCCGCGGCCCAAAAGGGGCCGCCTTCCCTGATGAGGAAGCTGCTGAGAGCGCTCAACGCGAGTTGAGCGAGACGTTGCCGGCGCTGCTTGGCAACTGTGTCATTGCATTTGTGGATGTGGTTGAGTCGTAAACTGTGAATAGGACTTAGGTTATTGTAATGGACACACAAGATAGCATTGGCCATCAAGACTCTGGCAGTGTGCCGCAGCAGGAAGACCTGCGCGCTGTTCACGATTCGATGCTTGATGGGTTGGGGCAGTTAGCGGATTACTTCGGCGTCAGCAAGGTGATGGGGCAGCTATACGGGACGCTGCTGCTGAACGATGGGCCGCTTTCGCTGGATGACATCATGCAGCGGCTGAACATCTCTAAAGCCAACGTGAGCATGAACATCCGCTCACTGGAGCTGCTGGGTTTCGTGCGCCAAGTGTGGGTGCGCGGTGGCAACGGACGGCGCAAGTACTATGAGGCAGAAACAGACTTCTGGAAGATCCTCACGAACGTCATCAGCGGGCGTGAGATGCGCGACATCGCCCGTACAATCGAAGTGCTCGACGACAACAGCCAGCGCTTGTTCAACGCGATGCCTGAGATGACCGAAGAGGAACAAGAGACGGCACGGCTCTACGTGCAGCGTATGGCGCAGCTTCAGGTGATGTTTCGCTTTGCGCAGGTGTTGATCTCGAACGTGCTGGCTCAGTCTGGCCAGAACATGGATGAACTGCTGAACGCGCTGCATTCGCAGGAAAAACCGTAAGATTCGCCCTGTATCCAGCGGTTTTAGCTGGATATAATACAATCCATCTTGGGGGAGTGGCGAAATTGGCAGACGCGCATGACTTAGGATCATGTCTCTTACGAGGTGTGGGTTCAAGTCCCACCTCTCCCACAGCAGAACAGCCTGAGAGGCGCGCTATTAGGCGCTTCTTTACGTTTATCACGTTGTTTCTAACGAACATCTGACGTGCAACGCAGTTTTGCTTCGGTATAATTTCGAATGATGTCATGAAGTGAGGTCACGTTGAACATTCAAGTTGAACGCCTTGACAATCAAGAGGCTCTCATCACGGTCGAGTTGGATGAGAAGCAGCTTGAGCAGGCAAAGCGCAAAGCGGCCACTACGCTCTCCAGCAAGTATCGGATTCCGGGGTTTCGTAAAGGCAAAGCGCCGTACAACGTCGTGCAAACCATGCTGGGTGAGGGAGCAATCTTAGAGCTGGCCGTTGACCAGCTTGCTGACGAAATTTACCCGAAGGCGCTCAAACAGAGTGGGTTGTCTCCGTATGCTCCTGGCGTCTTGGAAAAAATAGATTTGGAGCCGATGGTAGTTTATCGCTTCCGCGTAGTGCTTCAACCTGAAGTCGAGTTGGGTAATTATCGCTCGGTGCGCGTGGATTACGTTGAGCCGACGGTCACGGATGATGAGGTTGACGCGGCAATCCGCAGCGCACGCCAGCCGACCCGCATGCCGTTTGAGGGGGACACGCTCGAGGCGGATTTGTTTGTCACGGTGGACCTGCACAGCAAGCTGGCGGATGGCGAGGAACGCCCGGAGGATGCGCCGGAAAACGCCGAAACAGAGGACGGGCAGCCGATCTTCTACCGCGGTGATGAGTGGATCCACACGCACGATCAAACGGTCAAGCTCGACCGTGACAACGAACCTTTTATGGAGGGCTTTGTCGATCAGATGATCGGCCAAAAGGTCGGCGATACGATTGAGTTTGAGCTGACGGCGGATGAAGACGACGAGCTGATTGCAGGGCGTAAGGTTCACTTTGAGGTGACGATCAAGAAGGCTGAACGTGAAATCCCCGTTGAGCTGAACGACGAGCTGGCCGCTGAGCTGACGAAGGACGAGACGCCACCGCTCAACCTTGAGCAGCTTCGGGAGCGCGTCCGTCAAAATATTCTCATCCGCAAGAGCCGCGAGTATGCCGAAAACTACACGACGCGAGTGCTGGATGAGATCGTGGCGCAGTCGACTCTGCGCATTCCGAACAAGCTGATCGAAGAGCGCATTGATGCGATGATCGAGGATCTGAAGAACAGCATGGCGCGGCAAGGCATCAGCTACGACTTCTACAAGCAGGTGCTCCAATTGACCGACGAGCAAATCCGTGAACGCTACCGTGACGAAGCAGAGCAGTTTGTGCGCCGCTCGGTGGTGGCTAGCGAGGTTGTTGATGCCGAAGGGCTGAAGGTGTCTAACCAAGACGTCGACGCTGAGATCCAAGCGATGCTGGCTGGCCAAGCGCCAAAGGACGTCGCACGCCTGCGCAGCCACTTCAACCGGCGCGAGCAGCGCGAAGAGATCGCGCGGAATTTGGTTACGCGGAAGATGTTCGACTTCTTCAACGCTTTGGGCAAGGGTGAGCTAGACATAGTGACGAACCCTGCCGCCGAGGATGCTTAAGCGATTTCAGTGGGCAGCCAGCAGCGTTGGGTGAGCTGGCTGCATCGTATGCAGGTTGAGCCTGCACCAGGTGTCACCAATCAACCACATTTGCTCTGAAAGGAGTCGGGCGCGTTTTACGCGCTAACCACTTATGATACCTTCTAATGTCATTCCGATGGTCATTGAACAGGGCAGCCGTGGCGAGCGGGCTTACGACATCTACTCGCTTCTGCTGAAGGAACGGATTGTGTTCGTTGGGACAGGCATCAACGACCAAGTGGCGAACTTAGTGGTGGCGCAGCTTCTGTTCCTCGACCGTGAAGATCCAGACCGTCGCATCCAGATGTACATTAACTCGCCCGGCGGGCAGGTCTATAGCGGCCTTGCGATGTATGATGCCATGCAGCAGATCAGTGCGCCGGTGAGCACCGTTGCGGTGGGCTTAGCGGCCAGCTTTGGCACAGTACTGCTGACGGGGGGGCGCAAAGGGATGCGCTATGCGCTGCCGCACTCGACGATTCACATGCATCAGCCGTTGAGCGGCGCGCAAGGCCAAATTACGGAGATGTTGATTGCCGTGAACGAGGGCCTTCGCCTGAAGACGCTACTCAACAACATCTTTGTGCGTCACACTGGCCAAGACTTGGCGACGATTGAGCGCGACCTCGAACGGGACGTCTACAAGAGCGCTCAAGAGGCGGTCGAATACGGCCTTGTTGATGCGATCATGCAACCGAGAGAAGAAAGCAAAACCGCGTGAAGTCTGGGATTGAACACCGCTGCTCGTTCTGCTCGCGTTCGGAACGAGAAGTAGAACGACTCATTCAGGGGCCAGATGGCATCTTCATCTGCAACTTCTGCGTGCACTTGTGCTACAACCTGCTGGAAGAAGAAGCGAATCAGCGCATAGCCGCAGAGGTGGATTCAGTGGCGTTTGCGCAGCCGCTGTCCCCGCGTGAGATCATGGAAAAGCTCAACGAATATGTCATCGGTCAAGACTACGCCAAGCGCGTGCTAAGCGTGGCGGTGTACAACCATTACAAGCGCATTCAGTCTAACGCCAAGAAGAGCGATGTTGAGATCGACAAGAGCAACATCCTGATCTTGGGGCCGACTGGCAGTGGCAAGACGCTGCTCGCGCAGACGCTGGCGCGCATCCTCGATGTGCCGTTCTGTATTGCTGATGCTACCTCGCTAACAGAGGCGGGCTATGTGGGCGAGGATGTTGAGAACATCCTGCTGCGCTTGATTCAAGCCGCAGATGGAGACATTACGCGCGCCGAGCGTGGCATCATCTACATCGATGAGATCGACAAGATCGCGCGCAAGGGCGCAGATAACCCGTCGATCACGCGAGATGTGTCCGGTGAGGGGGTGCAGCAAGCCCTGCTCAAGATCATTGAAGGGACGCTGGCTAACGTGCCGCCTCAGGGTGGGCGCAAACACCCCCATCAAGAGTTCATCCAAATTGACACGCGCAACATCTTGTTCATCTGCGGCGGTATGTTCGATGGGATCGAAAAGGTGATTAGCCGCCGCCTCGGCGAGAAGGGTACGCTAGGCTTTGGCAGCACATCGGAAGCAGCGCGCATCAGACGCGAGCGCGCGGAGTTGCTTAGGAATGTGGGGCCAGAAGACCTCATCTCGCAGGGGATGATCCCTGAGCTGGTGGGCCGTCTGCCGATTGTGGTGAGCGTTGACCCGCTCGACAAAGACGCGCTGATGCGCATCCTTGTTGAGCCGAAGAACGCGCTCGTCAAGCAATATCGGTATATGCTTGCGCTCGACAACGTAGAGCTTGAGTTTGAGGACAGCGCGTTAGAAGCCGCCGCTGAGATCGCGCTGGGGCGTGGGACGGGCGCGCGTGGGCTGCGCTCGATCATCGAAAAGACGCTGCTCGACGTCATGTTTGATGTGCCCGGCTCGAACGTCATCCGCCGTGTGGTAGTGGACGCGGCGACGATCCGCGGGGAGAGCACGGCGCGCCTCTATGACAGTGACGGCAACGAACTGCGCTGGAACGGCACGACGCTCGGCCCCGTAAAACCAGCCGCCTAGATCGACTGCACGACGAGCGCCTCTCTGAAGTGGAGAGGCGCTCTTTGTTCTAAATTTGATCTTACTTCAGCACAACCTGCGCGAGGCTGCCGACCAACTGTTGGAAGGATTCCGCCTCGCGCTGGGTTGTTCCGCGGTCAGGGAAGCCCCAGTTGATTGGGATGACGTAGCGCGGCTGCATGAGCGTGACGGCCTGAACGGCTTCTTCGACGTCCATCGTGCCCTCACCGTCAATCGGCAGGATGAGAATGTCAGGGCGCAGCATCTCCATCTCGGGGATGAGGTGGGTGTCGCCGGTGTAGTAGATGTCGTACAAATTAGTAGAGATGTAGAAGCCTAGTCCGTCGTTCTCACGTGGGTGGATGTGATCGCGCGAGTAGGCAGGAACTGCGCGAATGGTCGTGCGTTCAATGCCGGCGGACTGCCACACGCGCAGCACCTCGACACGGTCGAGCTGCGATGCCACCCGTTCGTTGCTGAAGATGCGCGTTTGTGGACCAGTGACGCGCTCGACGTCGGCAAGGGAAAAGTGGTCGTAGTGGTCGTGGCTGATGAGCAAAATGTCGGCTAGGAACGAAATTTTAGGCACGCGCCACGGGTCGATGAAGATGATCTGTGGACCAGCGATAAGGACGCCACCGTGCCCCAAGCGGCGGATGTTGTCAATCATCGGGCAGGCCTTGCGGTGATTGAATAATCTTTCACACGAAGCACTTGAGTTGTGTTATTATCGATTATTATGAGCGACGTCTGAAGTGTATTATGTGTGACGTCTGGCGTGATTGCAACGGATACCTTTGGAGGGTCAACAAGCATGGGCAACTTAAAGCCGCTAAAACCACCGAGCAGCCAACCGAATGACCCCAACGCGCGATCAGGGATAGAGAATCGTGCGCGGATTGCGACGCCTACGGCAGATACGCCGTGGCTACCACCGCCGTTGGCTAAGTTGGAAGACACTGGCTTGACGCGCTCGCAGTTGGAAGGATTGGTGCTCAAGCTGATGTTCTTCCGCACTGAGATGATCGGGCGGGACATCGCTGAGACAATCAAGCTGCCGTTTGCGGGGATCGTGGAAAATGTGCTAGAGACTTTGCGCCGTGACAAATGTCTCGATGTGATGGCATCGGCAGGTTACACCGAATCGCAATATCGCTACGTCATCACCAGCAAGGGCAACGAACGCGCCCAAGAGCAGCTCGACCGTGGTACATATGCTGGCCCCTGCCCGGTGCCGTTGGATAGCTACATCGCGTCGATCAAAGAGCAGAACAAAGCGCGCCGCAAAATCCGCGAGGAGGATATGCTGCGCGTGTTGGAGAACTTAATCGTAGACAAAGAGATGCTCGACAAGATCGGCCCGGCGGCCAACTCTGGCACGTCGATCTTCTTGTATGGGCCGCCCGGCAACGGCAAGACCACCCTGAGCGAGGCCATCGGCCGTGTCATCCTCGGCGATGACATGTGGATCCCGTATGCGGTAGATGTCGATGGGCAGGTGATTCAGATTTATGACCCGGTCAACCATCAGCTTTCTGACGATCAAACGCCGATCAAGTACGGGACGGGGGCATACGCCGACCAGCGCTGGATTCGCATCAAACGCCCGATCATCATCGTCGGCGGTGAGCTAACGATGGAAGGGCTGGACTTGACGTATGATCCGGTCAACAAGTTCTATGAAGCGCCGTATCAGGTCAAGGCCAACGGCGGGATGTTCCTGATTGACGACTTTGGCCGCCAGCAGGTCAGCCCCAAGCAGCTTCTCAACCGCTGGATCGTCCCGTTGGAGAAGAAGTACGACTATCTGACGCTGGCTAACGGGCGCAAGATTGAAATCCCGTTCAACGTGATGATCATCTTCTCGACTAACATGGATCCGCGCGACTTGGTGGATGACGCCTTCTTGCGCCGCATCAAGTACAAGATCGAGGTGGGCAACCCCACACCAGAGCAGTTCCGTGCGCTGTTTGAGCTGATGTGCCGCCTGCGCAACGTGCCATTCAACGAGCAGGGCTTTGCTTACCTGATTCGAGAGTGGTATCAGAAATACAACCGTGACCTGCGCTTCGTGCACCCACGCGACCTCATCAGCCAGATGCGCGACATCGCCGACTACATGGGCATCGCGCCGACGATGGGGAATAAAGAGCTGCTAGATCGTGCAGCCGCCTCATACTTTGTCGAGTTGTAGCAAAGCGTGTGAGGGATGAACTGTTCGTTGTATGGCGAGGATGCAGTGCTGGCGGTGTCAGAAGCTTCGGAACGTATCGCCCTGACGGCGCTGCTGCACGCAGAAGGCTTGACGGTGTATCAAGCGTCAACAGGTCGTGAGGTGATCCACATGATCGAGGATCATATGCCGCGCCTGCTGGTCGTGGACGTTCGCCTGCCGGATGTGCACGCTTGGCGGCTGCTCGCGTCGATTGCTGAGCTGCGTTTGAACCCACTGCCCGCAATCATCGTCCTGTCAGATGAGCCGATTACCGCGCCGCAGCAGTTCGTGCGGCTGGTGGTGCGGCCTGTCTCGACGACGACGCTCAAACAGATTATCCGCGAGTGTGCCGTTTAAGCGGCGGGGCGGGGCGATGATCCTTGTCACAGGTGGGACGGGGTTTCTAGGGCGGCACTTGGTGGCGGCGCTGTGCCGCCGTGGCCACCACCTGCGAGTGCTGACGCGCGACCCTCAGCGCGCGACATGGCTGCATCAGTACCCACGAGTGACGGCAGTTGTGGGCGACCTGCAGCGCCCTGAGACGCTGCGCGGCGTGGCTGAGGGCTGCCAGAGCGTGGTGCACGCGGCGGGCTTGTTCAGCATGTGGAGCGGGGCAGGCAACTTCTACGCGACCAACGTGCAGGGGACAGCGGAGATCATCGAGGAGAGCCTGCGCGCAGGGGTAGAGCGCTTCGTGCACGTCTCGACTGTGGCAGTCATCGGTAAGCCGCTGCCGGGCCGGGTCATCGACGAGCAGCACCCAACCGACCCACAGGACGACTATCAAAAGACCAAGTTGGAAGCGGAACAGAGGGTGCTGCAAGCGGCGGCTCGTGGGCTGCCTGCGGTGGTGGTGCGCCCCGGGGCGTTCTACGGGCCGTTGGGCAATTATGCGTTCAATCGCCTGTTCTTCGTCGATCCGATGCGCGGCATCATCATGCAGATGGACGGCGGACGCTATGTGATCTTTCCTGCGTACATCCAAGACGTGGCACAGGGCATCGTGCTGGCGCTGGAAAAGGGACGGATCGGCGAGGTCTACAACTTGTGCGGCGAATGCCTCAGCCATCGTGCCGCGTTTGACGTTGTGGTGCGCGAGGCGCGGCTGCGCTTCCCACGGTTGAACATCCCCCGCGTGATCGGGTTGAGCTTCGCACGGCTGCTCACGGGCATTGCGCAGGTCACGCAGCGTGAGCCGTTCTACCCGATTGGGTTGCAGTCGTATGTGTTCAACGATTGGCGAGTGAGCAGCGCCAAAGCAGAGCGCGAGTTGGGCTTCCAGTCGACGCCGTTTGTGGAGGGGGTGCGCCGCACGCTGGCATGGTATCGCGCTGGTCGCCCGTCTGAGATCGACGAGGTGCGCTGCGATGGCTGATCTGTAAATTCAAGGCGGCATCGGGTATGCTTGTGGGCACGATGTTCACCTTGAACAGGTCATCCTAAATGTTTGTCGATGAAGCAAAAATCTTGGTTAAGAGCGGCGACGGTGGTGACGGCATGATCGCCTTCCGTCGTGAGAAGTACGTGCCTCATGGGGGACCAGCGGGCGGTGATGGCGGCAAGGGCGGGGATGTGATCCTCAAAGTGAACCCGAACCTCAACACGCTGGCCTTTTTTTACAACCAGAACCGCTTTCGAGCGGAGCGCGGCGGCAAGGGCGGTTCCTCCAACAAAACGGGCGCGAACGCCCCTGACCTTGAGATTGAAGTGCCAGCGGGAACGGTTGTGCGCGACGCCGACAGCGGCGAGCTGCTGGCAGATTTGACGCAGGCGGGCGAGCGCTTCATAGCAGCGAAGGGCGGACGCGGCGGCAAGGGCAACTCGCGCTTTGTCACGCCGGCCAATCGCGCGCCGCGCATCGCTGAGAAGGGGGCGCCCGGCGAAGAGCGCTGGCTCAAACTGGAGTTGAAGCTGATTGCTGATGTGGGGATTGTAGGCGTGCCCAACGCGGGCAAGTCTACGTTTTTGTCGGTCATCAGCAACGCGCGCCCTAAGATTGCGCCCTATCCCTTTACGACGCTGGAACCGAACCTCGGCGTGGTGATCTACGACCATCGGGATTTGGTGTTCGCGGACATTCCGGGCTTGATCGAGGGGGCGCACATGGGGGTGGGGCTGGGGCATTCGTTCTTGCGGCACGTGGCGCGCACTCGCGTGTTGATCCACCTGCTCAACGGCGAATCAGACGACCCGGTGGCAGATTACAATCAGATCAACACTGAGCTGACGCTTTACGATGAGGCGCTGGCGCAGAAGCCGCAGATTGTGGTGCTGAACAAGCTGGATTTGCCCGCAGTGGCTGAGCGCTGGCCGCAGATCGAGGCGGCGCTGGCCAAGCGCGGCGTGCAGGCGTTGGCCATCAGCGCGATGACGCGGCAGGGCGTGCAGCAGGTGGTGCAGCGGGCGTTTGAGGCGGTGGCACAGCTCCCCGCCGTGCAAGACCCGCTCAACGACGAACTGCCTGTCTATGAGCTGCCAACCGCTGAGCCGATCTTTACGATTGAGCGTGACTCGAGCGGCAGCTTCATCGTCAAGGGCAAGCGCATTGAACGCGCCGCAAGCATGACCTATTGGGATCATGACGAGTCGATCATGCGCTTTCAGAAGATTCTAGAAGCGCTAGGCATTACGGAGGCACTTCAGCAGGCCGGCGTCAAAGTGGGCGACACAGTCTTCATCGGCGATTTTGAGTTAGAATGGTCAGATTAAGTGCAGCGTATCGGTATTTTGGGCGGAACCTTCGACCCACCACATATTGGCCATTTGATCCTCGCGGAGTACACGCTGGAGGCGCTTGAGCTTGACCGCGTGCTGTTCGTGCCAGTGGGGGATCATCCACACAAAGCAGACCGCACGCGCAACGAAGTTCATCCGCGCGTGGCAATGCTGCGGTTGGCGGTGCAGGACAACGACAAGTTTGAAGTGTCCACCGTTGATGTTGATCGCCCGGGGCCACATTACAGCGCCGACACTGTCGCCATCATCCAGTCGCAGTATCCGCAGGCCTCGTTGCACTTTGTGATGGGCGCGGACAACTTGCGCAGCCTGCCGACGTGGACGCGCGTCGTGGAGTTTTATCAGAGCTGTCGGCTGGCGGTCATGCGTCGTGAAGGCGAGGACATCACCGCCGACATGCACGATCATCTGCTGCCCGGCTTGTCTGGGAAGATCGATTTGATTGATCCACCCTTGTTGAGCGTGTGGTTGTCCTCTACAAGTGTAGTAGAACGCATTCGACAGGGGCGCAGCGTGCGCTACCTCGTGCCGGACGCGGTTCTGCATTACATTCGTGAGCATGGGATCTACCAACCTTGAAGAAGCGCTTGTTTTTGATCGCGGCCTGTTTGTTCGTGGGGTGGGGCACGCTGTGGGCGCAGCAGTCCGCGCCGACGCTGGTTCCGCCGACCCTCGTGCCGACGCCCGTTCGCCCTGTGTTGGACACTGTGCCGACAGAATCAGCCATTGCGCGCATCTTGCGCAGTGGGCAGGTGCGCGTGGGGGTGTTGTTCAACGAGCCGCCGTTTGGTGAGCTGACCGTGCGCGATGAGGTGCGCGGCTTTGACGCCGACCTGGCGCGCAAGATGGCTGAACTGTGGGGCGTTGAGGTCGTCTTTGTGCAGGTGACGCGCCAAAACGGGTTGGACATGGTGCGCAGCGGCGCGATTGACCTGCTCATCGGCGCGCAGGTGCGCCGCCGCGAACTCGATGCGCTAGTGGAGTTCAGCCTGCCGTATCGCATCAGTCGCCAAGCGGTGATGGTGCGCAACGACGACCCGGCGGAGACCCTGTTCAACCTGACCAACCGCAAGCTGGGCTACGTGTTGGGGACGCCGAGCGAAGGGGCACTGCGCCAATGGCAGGCGCGCACGGGCATCACGCTCAACACTCAGCCCTTTCTGACGCTTGACCTTGCGTTGAGCGCGCTGTTTGCGGGTGAAGTGGACGGCGTGGTGGGCCGCGTTGAGGATCTGCTGCGAGTGGCGGCGGATCAGGTGTTCAGCGCGCGCGTGTTGGAAGACGTGATCGAGCCGGAGCCGTTCGCCATCGCCATGCAGCGGCAGGATGTGAACCTGCGGAATTTGGTGGATCGCACGCTGCAATACTTGAACACTTCGGCGTCAGCGCCGGGCAGCGGAACGTTTCTAGAGAGCCTCTACGCGACGTACTTCAGCGGGCAGGCTATCGCGGTGGATACGCTGCCGATCTACGACAACATCGGCGAGAACGCGCCGCGACCCGAGCAGTTCGGGCAGGATATTCGCTTCCCGGCACAGTACGCGCTGCCGCGCATGCTAGAAGAGCGGACTGTGCGTGTGGCAGGGCTGTTCCCGCCGTCTGAGGGCGCATCAGACGCTGATCGCCGCTTGTACGAAGTAAACCGCCAGCTGGTTGAAGTGATGGCGGAGCGCTGGGGGATGCGCGTGGAACTCGTTGAGGGGGGCGATGTGTTCGAACTGTTGGAGCTTGGGCTGGCGGATATGGCCGTGGGCGTCACGCTCGATTGGAACTATGCCAGCCGCGTTGACTTCAGCCAGCCCTATGCCTTCTTTGGGGATCGACTGATGGTCAAAGCGCGCAGTACGATCAGCGGGTTCAACGAGCTGCGTGGGCGTTGGGTGGGCATTATGAGCGGCGACACCGGCGCGCAAGAGCGCGCGCAGGCGTGGGCCAGCAGCATCAACGCTACCGTGCGCTTCTATACGACGACCGAGCAAGGCGCGGCGGACGCTATGCTGCGCGAGAACAACGCGGATGTGATCTACGGCACAAGCTTGAAGCTGCTCCAGCACTTGGCCGCCAACTCGGAGGAGCTGCGCTTAACAGATCGCTGGTACAGCCGCCGCTACTTGGGGTTTGCTGTGCCGCGCAACGACATCGACAAGCGCCTGCTGATCGACTACACGCTGCAAGAGCTAGTGGAAGAGGGGGCGCTCAACACGCTCATCGCGCCGCTGATGCCGCCTGGCGGTGAGATGCCTCAGTTCTTGATGCTGCCTGGGCGCGATGAGTACTTCGGCCTTAGGCTCAGTCGTTGATGCCACGGCATCGCCTGTGGGGCGCTGCTTGGCGGCAGGCTACGGGCCGTGCTGACCAGCACAACGCCCAACACGATGATCACTCCCCCGGCGACTGTTCCGAGGGTGGGCACCTCGTGGAAGATGAAGTACGCCAAAATCGCCGTGGTCAACACGCCGACCTGCCCACTGACGGTGGCCAGCGTGGCTGAGACGCCCACGAGCGCGAAGTTGAACGAGGCGTGGCCGATCAGCGTCGGGAAGATGGTCACCATGACGATCCAGAAGTAGGCCGCGCCGCTGTAGCCAGTCACAGGCAGGCCGCGCACGATCACCCCCCCCAGCGCAACCAGCGCGCCCACGCCGAACAGCAGCCAGATATAGGGCAGGAACGACACTTTCTGCCGCGTCGAGCGCCCGATCACGATGTACACAGCGGCGAGGCCAGCGCTGATGACCGCCATCACGTTGCCGAGCAGCATGTTCGGGCCGCCGACGGCTGTGCCCTGCGCGGCGCTGTAGAGCAGCAGAACGCCGCTGCCCGCCAGCGCAATGGCTAGCCCCCACCACACCTGCGGCGCGAAGCGCGCCCGCAGCGCGAACACCTCCAACAGCGCCACCCACACTGGCCCGGTGTTCACCAGCACTTGGTTAAAGACAACTGTTGTGTGCCGCAGCGACTCCACGATAAACAAGAGGTGAAAGGTCATAAAGACGCCTGCTATCAGCGTTCGCCCGATGTCGCGGCGCGTCAGAGTGCGCAGCTCATGGCTGTGGCGCACCCACACGAACGGCGTCAGCACGAGCGTGGCCAGTGTCAAGCGGATGAAGATCATCACCTCGGTGGGCATGCCGTTCATCTGGGTGAGGCGGAGGGTGGGCGCGCCGAACGTGAAACCGACCAGCGCAACGACGAGGGCAAGGTGAGGCCATGAGAGAGCGGGCATAATGTGCTAAGCGCCTTTGGTTTTTTGTGAAGTGCGTTGGCCTAAGCTGGCGAGCATGACGCCGAACAGCAGCAGCGCACTGCCGACGATCTGCAGCGGCAGTGGCAGCTCTTGAAACAACACGAACGCGAGGACAGCGCTGCCGACCGGCTCAAGCTGGGTGATCATGCTCACGATGGTGGCGGGCAGATAGCCGACCGCGTAATTGAGCGAGCTGTGACCGATCAACTGTGGGAAGATGGCGCAACACAGCAGCCAGACGTAGGCTTCGACTGAGAAGCCCGCCACCGGCAGCCCAGCGCCAGCGATGGTCAGCGCCATGAACAAGCCAGCACAGCCGTACACCAGCCAGATGTAGGGGATGACAGAAAGCTTGGCGCGCACCGAGCGCCCCAGCACCAAGTAAATCGCTACGGCGACCGAGCCGACGACTGCCAGCAAAATCCCCAGCAGTTGGTTGCCGCCCTCGGTGGGCGTGTCTGCGCCGCCGCTGGCCAGCGCAATCAGAACCCCGGCGCTGATGGCAATCACCAGTCCGGCCAGCACAGTTCGACTGGGCTGCACGCGGAAAGCCACAAACTCAAAGATGGCTACCCAGATAGGCGAGGCAGTGACGATCACTGTGCTGACGAGGATTGAGGTGTGCTCCAGTGAGGAGATCCACGCGGCGAAGTGCAGCGCGAGGAAGAAACCAGCGGCCAGCGCTTGCAGTAGGTCGCGTCGGTTCAGTTCGCGCAGGTCAAGGCGATGGCGGCTGAGCACGAACGGCGTGAGCAGGGCGGCGGCAATCAGCAGGCGCGCGCCGCCGATGACGATGGAGGACACGCCTTCTGCTTGGGCATAGCGGATGAAGATCGACGATGAGGCCATGGCAAACACGCCAGCGGTCAACACGAACAACAAATTGGTCGGGTAGCGAGGCCGCGCCAGTGAACTAGACGCTTGTTGTGACATAAAAAGCTCCAAAAGGTGTCGAACGTGAGTATAGCCTTGTTGGTGTTTCGTCACCAGTGAGGACTTAATGCCAACAAATAGTCTATTCTTTAACAGCTTTCTTATGCACAGCAGTTAGGATTGAGAAAACTGTGCGCAGCACAGAGAACATTTTGTTAATCACCAACGAGGAGAGAATTATGGCTTTCGAACTTGCGCCCCTGCCGTACCCGTCGGATGCATTGGAACCACACATCGACCAGCAGACGATGGAGATCCACCACGGCAAGCACCACAAGACCTACATCGACAACCTCAACGCCGCCATCGCGGGGACAGAGTGGGAATCCAAGACGATTGAGGAGATCCTCACACACCTAGACCAAGTGCCGGCCGAGAAGAAGGCCGCCATCCAGAACAACGGCGGCGGTCACTACAATCACACGCTGTTCTGGGGGATCATGGGGCCGAACAAGGGCGGCGCACCAACAGGTGAACTGGCTGAGGCGATCAACAACGCTTTTGGCAGCTATGAAGCCTTCAAGGAGCAGTTCACGAACGCAGCGAAGGGACGCTTTGGCAGCGGCTGGGCTTGGCTCGTCGTCAGCAAAGATGGCAGCCTGTCGATCACCAGCACGCCCAACCAAGACAACCCGCTGATGACCGGCGGTGGCACGCCTATCCTCGGCTTAGACGTGTGGGAGCACGCTTACTACCTCAAGTATCAGAACCGCCGCCCGGACTACATCGCGGCGTTCTTCAACGTCATCGACTGGGATAAAGTGGCAGAGCTGTACGCGGCTGCTAAGTAAGCAAGCGTGCTGTGAGGCCCGTTCAAAACGAACTCACCCCGAATGGGGTGAGTTTTTTGTGTGCTGAAGTGGCTGAGTGGGGGCGGGAATGCTTCTGTGTGGGGCGCACGTTTTCAGTTTTTGCTGCCCTTGATCCACGGGTTGGCGCTGGGGTTTTGAGCGTTCGCTTCGATCATCTCGCGCACGACTGTCTCGCACTGATCCAACCAATTGAGGTATGCCTGCTCGGTTGCGATCCCCATCTCCAACGTCAAACGCCAGAACAGGCGGCGGCGGTCAAGTTCGGGATTGTTCAGAGGTGGCACCGGCAGCTGCTGATACTGTTTTAATCGTGCCTGATGCGCTGCGCGCTGGCGGGCGATGTGGTTGAGCACGGCAGCGCTGTCCAGTTGACTAGCAAAAAACATTTGCACGAGGAACGGATCACGATGGACGGGGAGCGGCTGTTCGGTGTGCAGCCAGCGGCGCAGCTCTTCTAGCCCAGCTGCGGTGATGTGATACACCTTGCGATTTGGGCGGTCTTCCTGAATTTCCAGCGTGCTTTCGACCCAACCTTGTTCTGCCATCGCGCTCAACGTGCGGTAGATCTGCGCTTGATCGGCTTGCCAGAAGTAGGTGATGGTGTTGTCGAACGCCTGTGTTTTGAGTTCATAACCCGTCATAGGCGTGATGGTGAGCAAGCCGAGAATGGCGTGGGTGAGCGACATCGTTATTTCTCCGTTCATTACATTTTTTGTCGCATGAGGTTACAAAAGTCGCGCAGTGCACTGAACCATTTTAGAGTATTGTGTGTGTGAAATCATATAATAATGTGAAATCATATAATAAAAAGTGCGACGGTTGTCTCCACGGATTCATCTGCCGCATGAGGGTAACAGCGGTGGTTGATGGAGGGAGAATGAAAGGCTCAATGTGGCGTAGTTAACGTGTGCGGCGCCTTTTGTGTTGTTCGGCATTGTGGTGATGCTTGGCACCTTCTCCAAAGCGTCGCCCCATATCTTTGATCGGCGTGATCGTGTTTTTTGGGTGAAAAAGTATCCGTTCATGCAGCCGATGAAAGTGGAGTGATGCCCGTTTAAAGATCTCAAGACGATTAAGGTTGAATCTGAAACTGCCTGTGAAGGTGGACTGATTTATTATCTGAACAGAGTGACAATAGGCTGACTGTGGCGCACTTGGCACAAGTGCGCTTTTTTGTGACATTTGGCATGTCCCTTTTAAGTGCAGATTTGGCATAATGGGGCAGTTTGAGTGGCTATTTTTAAAGGAGCGCTTGTAATGACTGAGTTTCGTGAAGAAAAAGACACTCTGGGCGTGGTGCGCGTGCCAGTCGGCGCTTATTACGCCGCGCAAACCCAGCGTGCGGTTGAAAACTTCCCCGTGAGCGGCATGAAGCCCTGGCCAGCCTTCATCTGGAGCATGGCGACGATCAAGCGCGCTGCGGCAGAAGTCAACCGCGATCTAGGCGTGTTGGACGCAAAACTGGCGGATGCGATCATCCAAGCGGCGGATGAGGTGATCGCTGGCAAGTTCAACGAGCACTTCGTGGTAGACCCGTTCCAAGCGGGGGCCGGCACGAGCCACAACATGAACACGAATGAGGTGATCGCCAACCGCGCAAACGAGATTCTCGGTTATCCGCTGGGCAGCCCGGGCAAGAAGCCGGTCGGCGCGAACGACCACGTGAACATGGCGCAGAGCACCAACGACACGATCCCGACGGCCATCCGCTTGGGGGTGCTGTGGCGCTTTGACGAGCTGATCGACACGCTTCAGCACTTTGTAGACGTGACACGCGCCAAAGCGCAGGAGTGGCAGGGTGTCGTCAAGTCAGGGCGGACTCACCTGCAAGATGCGGTGCCAGTGCGCGTGGATCAAGAGGTGGGCGCGTGGGCGAAGGCCATTGAACGCGACATTGAAAAGCTCAAGCTGGCGGCGGAGGGGCTGCGTCGGCTCGGGATCGGCGGCACGGCGGCTGGGACGGGCTTGAACGCTCATCCGCAGTATCACGCGAAGATGGTTGAGGTCTTGCAGCGTTTGACGGGCATTAAGCTTTATATGTCGGATGACTTGTTCGAGTCGATGCAGTCGATGCAAGATGCGGTGTTCTTCAGTGGGGCGATGCGCACGGTGGCGCAGGACTTCACGCGGATTGCCAACGACATCCGCCTGCTGAGCAGCGGCCCGACGACCGGCCTTGCAGAGATGACTTGCCCGCCGGTGCAGCCCGGCTCGTCGATCATGCCCGGCAAGGTGAACCCTGTGCTGGCCGAGATGTTGAATCAGGCGATGTTCCACATCATGGGCAACGATCACGCAGTGACGCTGTGCGCGCAGGCCGGGCAGCTTGAACTCAACGTCATGATGCCGATGATCGCCCACAACTTGAACGAGATGATGCAGGTCATGATTGGCTCGGTGCGCGCCTTCACCGACAAGCTGATGGTCGGCCTTGAGCTTAACCGTGAGCAGGCGACGGCTTGGCTGGCGCGCAACCCGATCCTCGTCACCGCGCTAAACCCGATCATCGGCTATGAGAACGGGGCGGCTGTTGCCAAGAAGGCGCTCAAGGAGGGCAAGAGTGTCCGTGAGGTGGTGTTAGAGATGGGCTTGATGAGCGCTGAGGAACTTGACAAAGCGCTTGATCCGATGAAGATGACCGAGGGCGGCATTCAGGCCGGTGGCGGGGGTGGCGGCGGTTGACGCCCGCGCTGGTTGTTGATCAAATACACGAGGGCTGGGTGACCAGCCCTTTTTATGTCACGAACTTTAGAAAGAGCGGAACTGATGAAACGAGACGATGCATGGCAGTTGGTGACGGAGTACACCGAGTCGGAGAGTTTGCGGCGTCACATGTTGGCAGTGGAGGCGGCGATGCGCGCCTATGCCCGTCGCTACGGCGAGGATGAAGACCTGTGGGGCTTGGTCGGGCTGCTGCACGATTTCGACTATGAGCGCTATCCTGATGTCGCGGTAGAGGGGCATCCGGTGGTTGGCTCGAAGGTGCTGCGCGAGCGCGGCGTGGACGAAACGATCGTGCGCGCGATCCTCGCACATGCTGAGGAGATCACAGGCATCGCGCCCGAGTCGATGATGGAGAAGGCGCTAGTGGCCGTTGATGAGCTGACCGGCTTCATCATCGCGGTGGCGCTGGTGCGCCCCTCAAGGAGTCTGCTCGACCTTGAGGTGAGCAGCATCAAGAAGAAGTGGAAAGACAAAGCGTTCGCCGCGCCGGTCGATCGTCAGGCCATCGCGGATGCGGCGGCGCGGCTGGGCGTGCCGTTGGACGAGCACATCACCGTTGTGCTGGAGGCGATGCGCTCGAACGCAGCGGCGTTGGGGATGGCCTAAGCCCAGCGCACGTGAACCGGCGTGCCGATGGACGCAAACTCGAAGAACCAGCGAGCTTCGTCCGTCGGCAGGTTGACGCAGCCGTGGCTCATCGGCCGGCCGAAGTTGCTGTGCCAGTACGTCCCGTGCAGGGCATAGCCTTGATAGAAGTAGAGGATGTAGGGCACGTTGGGCAGGTAGTAGCCAGGGCCAGACATCGGCGCAGAGGCGTACTTGGCGTAGACGCGGTAATCACCTTGAACAGTGGGCGTGGCGGGCAGCCCCGTGCTGGAGAGCACTGCGCGCATGAGCACGCCGTTCTCATAGGCGTAGGTCATCTGGGTGCTGAGGATCACGACGATCTCACGCCCAACGCCCACGCGCGGCCCCGGGTCGCCTTGCGCGGCGACGATCCGCCCGTCGCCGCTGGGGATGCGCAGGGTTGTACCGGCCTCGATGCGGTTTGGGTCGGCAATGCCGTTGGCGAGTGCGAGCGCCGTCCAGCTTACGTTATAACGGCGGGCGATGAGCGAGAGCGTCTCCCCTGGGCGCACGACGTGCGAGCCGATGTAAGCGGCGGAGGCAGCGGGTGCGCTCTGGGCAGCGGGGGCGGGCGAAGCGGCGGCCACGGCTTCCATTACAGCAGGGTTTGCCTCTGGAATGATCAAGCGCTGACCCGCAAAAATGCGGTTGGCATTGCGGATGTTGTTGGCGCTGATGATCGCGTTCATGCTCACCCCGTAGCTGCGGGCGATCATGCTGAGCGATTCGCCCCGCCCGACGACGTGCGTCACGGTTTGGGTGGGGGCGTCTGTGGCAGCGGGGGCTTCCACTTCGACCACGGGCTGAGAGTCAACAACAGGTTGAGGCGCAGCCCCTGGAATGATGAGCACAGTTCCGGCGAAGATGCGCGACGGGTTGCTGATGTTGTTAGCAGCCATGAGCGCTTCCATGCTGACGTTGTAACGCTGGGCAATGCGGAAGAGGGTGTCCCCGCGCTGGATGGTGTACGTCATCTGTTCCTGCGCCAGCGCAGAGAACGCGCCGAGGCAGAGCATCAAGAGCCATAGAGCTAACAATTTCATTTTACTAACTTCCTTTCGTCATCACCGAGCGATGTGCATGAGTTCTCAATTATTTTTAATTATATCTTTGTTACATCATCGGACAACTAACTGGTTGAGTTGGGGTCAGGACGCTCATCCTGTGGCTGTTAGCGCTTAGAATTGCATGAGGTTTTTTTTGCTTGTAGAATCCACAAAAGCTGTCACGGGGGAAGCACACCAACATGCTGCTGCGCGCTTATCGCATTTCTGATCGTCTCGGCCTAGTCTTGATCAAACTCACCGTTGAACTCGCGGCGCTGCTCTGGCGGGTGGTGCGCGGGGTGGCAGGGCTGTTTTGGGCGATTGTTTGGGGCTTACTCGCGGCGTTGAGTGGGGCTGTTCGCGCGCTCGTTCGTTTGATGAGCGTGCTCATCCGCGCGGTGGTGGGCTTGAGCGGGCGCGTCGCCCGGCCTGTGGCGCGCGGCATGAAGTCCGGCGTTCAAGCGGCTGCCCGCAGCACAAGATCGGCCGGCGGCTCGATGGCCCGCCGCGCTGCCGTGCAGGAATCGGTCTCTGTGAAAGTAGTCGAGGATCCGCTGCGGGCGCAGAATCGGCGCTTGAGTGCGGCGGTGGTGGTGTTAGGCCTCGCCATGGTGGGCGTGCTGCTGTGGGCGACTGACCCGGCGCGTACCTCCACTGCGCCTGTGGTTGCTGCGGGCGGGTTGGCAGTTGACCCGCTGGCGAATGTGCCTGCGCCGATCACTCCAGAATCGCCTGCCAGCGTGTTGGGGCTGCCGACGCCAATCCCGGTGGCGACGCAAGTTCCGGTGGCGCTGCGCGGCGGCGGCACGATTGCCTATACGGTGCGCGAAAATGGCCAGACGGATATTTGGCTGGTGGCGGTGGCCAATCGTCAGGCCATTCGCATCACCAATGACCTCACGGATGAACGCGATCCGGCGTGGAGTCCGGATGGCACGCGCCTGGCGTATGCTTCGCGGCGCGATGGCAACTGGGAAATCTACGTCTTTGACATGCTGACGCGAGAGACCACACGCATCACGTTTGACCTGTCGTATCAGGGCAAGCCGAAGTGGTCGCCGGATGGCCTCTTCCTTGTGTATGAGAGCTATCAAGGAAACAACTTAGACATCTACGCTGTGCCGGTGGACGGCAGCGCCCCCGCGACGCGCATCACCGATCACCCTGCGCCGGATTTTTCACCGGCGTGGTCGAACGACGGGCGGCACATCGCGTTCGTGAGCTTGCGCGACGGTAACCGTGACATCTACGTGTTCAACCTCGACACGCTGGAAACTACCAACCTGACGAATACCCCGCTGCGCGATGAGGACAACCCAGTTTGGTCGCGCGATGATCGTCAGATCGCCTTCAGCGCATGGGACAACGGAGTAGAAAAAGTGTTCGTGATGCCCTCCACGGGCGGGGAAGCGTCCGCGGTGGCGTTTGGGCGCACGCCTGCTTGGTCGCCGGACGGGCTGAGCTTGACGTTTGCTGCTGACAGCGTAGATGGGCAGCAGAGCTTCCTCTACGCGCTGCCGCTGGGGGCGGGGGGGGGCATCCCTGCGGACATCCTCAACGTGCCGCGCGGCGCGAGCAGCCCCACGTGGTCAGAGCGCCCGATCCCGCCGACGCTGCTGAACTCGGGCCTGCCGCCGGGTAACCCTGAACCGCTGTTCGTTGAGCGCTCAGAGCGCAGCACTGTGGGCGCGCCATTCCGCCTCAGCCCGCTGCTGGACGTGCAAGCCCCCAGCGCCGTGCTGAGCGACGAGGTGAACGAGTCGTTCAACGCGCTG
Organism: Anaerolineae bacterium; assembly: GCA_034432435.1. GTDB lineage: Bacteria > Chloroflexota > Anaerolineae > Aggregatilineales > Phototrophicaceae > JANWYT01. The sequence goes on along the minus strand of DAOUBS010000095.1, from coordinate 20,670 downwards.
CGGCAGCGGGTGTTTGAGCTGTCTGGGCGCGACTTTTTGTCGGTGTTGGACGATGCCTTCTGGGACTTGCAGCGGCTGCCGAACCCGGGCGAGCCGCGCCGCAATTGGCACATGACAGGGCGGGCGTTTGCGCTGCGGCGGACGGCCATCCTCGGCTTCCCGCCGGATGTCGAGGTCATCCGCGAGCAGCGCGGCGTAGACACCGTGTGGCGGATCATGCTGCGCGTGGCTGATAACGCTCAGTCTGGTCAGCTAGGGGAGCCGCTGCGGGCAATCCCGTGGGACTTTTTGAGCGCCAGCGGCACAGACGTCGAGGCGTACAATCAGGGCGGGCGCTTCCGCGCGGAGGTTCCCACAGGCTACTACATCGACCTGACACAGCTCGCCGAAGATTATGGCTGGCTGCCGATGCCAGCCGGATCAGACTGGCGGGCGAACGTGGCGCAGCGCAATTTTTGGATGTTCTACAAGCCGGAAGGGTTGGACTGGTGTGGGGCGATGCTGCGCATCTACACGCGCGGTGAGATGGTCAACTTCTGCGGTCAAGGGACGTAGATCATGCTCGGTCGTCAAGCGCTGCCGGTGTTCTTGGTTCTGCTGGTCATGGTGGGAACATTTGTGGTGCTGGCGCTGCGCAACGCGGAATCGACGCTCGTTGTGACGCCGCTAGGCATCCCGACGCAGCCTTCCGCCACGCCGCCAGAGAACCCACTTGGGGCGCTGCTGAACATGGGGCGCAGCACGGCGCTGCCTACGGTGGCGATCCCGGCGGTGCAGCCCACCGTGCCGCAAGCGGCCGCCGCGGTTGTCACCTCAGCGCCGGTGAGTGCTTCGGATTTGATCGCTGGCACGCCAGACATCGTCGCGGAGGGCATTTTGCCGACGCCGATCTTGCCCACCCCGACGCTGGCCGAAGAGCGCCCTCCCGCCACGGCGATTGCCGTCACGCTGGCCCCAACCAACTTTCAGCGGCCACCGCTCGTCCCGCCGCTCTCGCGTGACCCGTTGGGGCGCGATCATTACTGGCTGATGCGCCCGATCGACAGCAACGCGCAGAACTGGGTGTTGAGCATCTATCCCTACGGCTCGGACGGCAGCGATCCGTCTAACCCACTACGCGTGCACCACGGCGTAGACATGCCGAACCCTGTCGGAACGGTCGTTCGTGCGGCGGGCAGCGGCACAGTGATCTACAGCGCAGATGGTCGGCTGGCGCAGACCGACATCTTCCAGAACTCGCCCAGCTACGGCAACGTGATCGTCATTCAACACGACTTTGGCTACAACGGAATGTTCATCTGGACGCTCTACGCGCACCTCTCCAGCGCGTTCGTCCGCGCGGGGGAGACGGTAACGGCGGGCCAGCCCATCGGCCAAGTGGGGCAGACGGGGCGCGTGACGGGGCCACACCTGCACTTTGAGGTGCGGTTGGGGCGCACGGAAGCGGATAACCGCTACGGCAGCACCTACAACCCGGTGCTGTGGATGGTTCCATATGTGGGCACGGGGGTGATCGCCGGGGCGGTGCGCGATGCAAGCGGGCGCTTCATCAACGACGCTGACATCACGATCCGCAACTACGCCACCGGCCAAGTCCAGACGACGACCACCACCTACGTGTTCAACAACAGCGGCTTTGACGTCAACTCTGACCCAGTGTGGCAGGAAAACTTCGCGGTAACGGATATTCCTGTGGGGCGCTACAATGTGATCGTCACGATTGACGGGGAACGGATCGTCCGACAGGTTACCGTGGTAGAGGGGACGACCGCGTTTGTCGACTTTCGCCCGTCGCCGCCCGCCACACCGACGAGCGGCGGGTAAGCGCCATGCATATCGTTTGATGCGTCGGGTATGATGAAAGCAAATGACGCGTCGTAGTCATCAACGCAATACACTCAAGGAGAAATGCTCATGCGAAAGTTGATAACGATCCTCAGCCTGCTGCTGACGGTGGCGGTGGCCAGCTACGCGCAGGAAAGCGCGCTCATCCTGACGCGCGGCACGCCTGCCACCAGCACGCTCAGCGCAGAGAACGTGGCGCGGGTGTTCTTCTTCGTGGCGGTGACTGGCGAAGAAGTGAATGTGTCCGCGGTGGGCGAGGGCGATCTGGCGATTGGGTTCATCGTCACCGCGGCAGACGGCACGATCTTGGCGCAGGCGCGCGAAATCGAAGGCGAGCAGGCGCTGGCGGCCCGTGTGGTCATCCCGACGACCGCGACCTACTTTGTGACGGTGTTCGCCATCGGTGAGCGCGGTGAGGGGAACTTCTCGTTGGTGTTAAACGGCGAAGGTGATCTGCCTGATGTCGCGGCCCCTGGGGCAACAGATGCCCCAAGCGAGGCTGCTGAGTCCACTGCTGAGACGCCATCCGAGACGCCCGCCACCACGCCAAGCGACACCGGGTTCCAAGAGCCGCGGCAAGTTCTGTTGGGAAATGGGCTGCAAGTGACGCTGGCCTGGGCGGCCCCGGCAGATCTCAACCTGGAGGTGCGTGACCCGGTCGGCAACACGTTGTTCTTTGACTCGCGCACCAGCCCGATTGGCGGCTCTTTTGGGTTTGACGCCAACGGCTTCTGCCAGATCATCTCGCCGAATCCAGTCGAAACGGCGACGTGGCAGCCCGGCTTCTTGCCCACGGGCAACTACGAGATCTTAGTGTTCTATCGCCAACCGTGCCAGGCGCCGGAACCTGTTGAGTTCACCATCACGGCCAGCGTGAACGGCGTCAACCTGCCGGTGCAGACGGCCACGCTCACGCCGCCGCTGCCGGGCCAGAACAGCACCTACTTGACGAGCTTCCGCGTCAACGAAGACGGCACGGCGCAGTTCAACGCCGGCGGGGTTTACCCAGACAGCAGCTTGAACGTCGTTGTTGCCCCGCCATCGGAATTGGTGAGCGCCGCGCAGCCGATCACGCGCGGTACGACTATGACAGGGTCGATCACGCAGGCCAACTACTTCCGCGTCTTCAGGTATGAGGCGGCGGCTAACGAGGTCGTGAGCGCGCGCGCAACGGCCCTCAACGGCAGCCTGGACACGCTGCTGCAAGTGACGGACGCCAGCGGTAACCTCGTCGCGGTGAACGACGACAGCAACAACAGCACCAACAGCGAACTACTCGGCCTGCGTTTTGGCAATGCGGGAACGTACTACTTCATCGTAACGCGCTATGGCAAGGAGGTGGGCGGCACGGAAGGCGACTTCCGCTTTGAGCTGGAGGCGGCGGTGGCGCAAGTGCCGCCGGAGGTGCTTGCGCTGAACGTCCCATTTGGGGATGTGCAGGTGTTCCTCACGTGGCAGTCGGGGGCGGATGTGCAGCTTCTCGTGCGCGACCCTGCGGGCGATTCGGTCTTTGACGATCAACTGCGGGTGGCCAGCGGCGGGCAGATGACGCTTCAGGGCAACATCAACTGCAACCGTGCGCCTGGCAACCCCGTTTCGTACATCTACGGGCCGACGGGGCTGCTGCGCCCGGGCAACTACGAGATCGACGTGTGGTATCAGAACCAGTGCAACGATGCGGCTGTGGTCGACGTAACGCTGACGATCATCGTGCGCGGGCAGCTCGTCACCGTAGAGAACTTGCGGATGCCGCTCAACCAGCACTACGTGATCGGGTTCAACGTCGCGCCGGACGGCTCGGCGCAGGCGCGGCAGGGCGGCTTCTCGTCAACGGATGTGACGCTGCTGCCGTGGCAGCAGCGCGCTGCGCAGCCGATCACGATCAACGTGCCGGTGTTTGGTCAAATTACCGATACGAACACGTTCAACGTCTACACTTTTGAGGGCACGGCTGGCCAGCGGGTGACGATCTCGAGTCTTGCTACGTCGCCGACGCTGGACACTAAGCTGTTCTTGATCGGGCCGAACGGCTTGCAGCTGGCCGAGAACGACGACAGCGGCGTCGTCAGCCCAACAGTGAGGCGGACGGACGCGATCATCGCCAACGTGCTGCTGCCCGAGAACGGCACGTACATCGTGGTGTCAACGCGCTACGCGATGACCTTCGGCAACACAGTGGGCGGCTATTCGTTGTCGGTGACGCTGAACTGAGCGCTGCTGGACTGGGCGGTTTTCTACATCGTCTCTAAACTTGTTACTGGTGAAACGTCGCAAGCTTGCGTATACTTGCGGCGTTTCTGCATGAATTTGAGAAAGCGCCTTGAATGCGAGTGAAGCTGATTGTGCTGGTGGTGACGGTTGTGCTGGTGGCGGCGGCGTGTGCGCCTGCGCCAGTGCTGCGTGACCCTGACGTGCTGCGTGATACCAGCCTTGTAACCGGTGACCCGTGTGAAGCGCCGTGCTTTCAAGGTATCACACCCGGCGAAACCCCGTGGAACGTTGCAGTAACCCTTGTGGAGGACAACCGCCTGTTCAGCGGCTTTGAGCAGCCCATCTTGGAGGACACGAGCGCGCGCGCGCTGGAGTTCAACGCAGCGGCAACTAACAAACGCTGCTGTGCGGTGTTCAGCGACGATGGACGGGTGGTGACGTCGGTCTTTGCGCTGGTGGCCCCGCAGATGACGCTCGGGCAGGTGATCGAGCGGTTCGGGGAACCGTCTTACCTGACTGGTGAAGGGATCGGCGATGATCAAGCGTCGATAGCGCTAGTGTTCCCCGACGTGCCGATGATCGTATATGCGTTCGCGGCAGGCTTGCAGAACGGCGTCCTGTCAGAGTCGAGCGAGATCTTCGCGCACGTGTATCTGACGCCGGACAACATGCGGCGCGCGTTGGAAGCCAGTTCGCTGTATGCGTGGCAGGGGTACGGCCCGGTGGCGCTCATGACGAGCGGTGACTTCGCCACGACGCCCGTGCCGGAAGAACTGCGCTTTGATGCAACCCCTGAGGCAGAAGCGACTGCACAAACTGACAATTAGCGGCTACAATACGAGCATACGACGAGAAGGATAGAGGTTTTATGTCAGAGGGTACGATAACCATCAACACAGGCGACGCCGTGAGCGGCACGGTGACGCGCCTTGTGCTGTCTGGGGCGTTTGTGGCGCTGGGGGACGGGCGTGAAGGGCTGCTGCACTTGTCACAGATGGGCAAAGTGCCGCTGAAGAACGTCGAAGATCTGATCAAAGTCGGCGACACAGTCGAGGCGTTCGTGCTGAAGGTGGACGGTGATCGCGTAGCCCTGACGAAAAAAAAGCCACCTGCTGTGTCATGGAACACGATCCGCGAGGGGGATGTGTTCCGTGGGACGGTCATCCGCATTGAAAAGTACGGCGCGTTTGTGGACATCGGCGCAGAGCGCCCGGGCATGGTGCACGTGTCTGAGATGGGCGATGAATACGTCCAGTCGCCGGATGAGGTGGTGCGCGTCGGCGATGTGATCGAAGTGCGCGTGTTGAAGTACGACCGCAAGCGCCGCCAGATCGACTTGACGATGAAAGAGAGCATAACTGACTCTGTGGAAGAGAGCGATGAGGATCTGCCGACGGCGTTCGAGCTGGCCATGCGCGAGGCGCAGCATGGACAGTCGCGTCGTGGGGCCAGCCGCAACGACACCAAACGTCGCAATCGCTACAATGACTACGACGCAGATGAGATCATCCGTCGCACGCTGAAATCACACAACAAGTAACGACGAGAGGGGGCATTCACCCCCTTTTTTACTCCAAGCTGCGCTGATACCGAATGTAGCGTAGGATGGTCACGCCAAAGAAGACGGTGAAGATCGCCTCATGAGCGAGACACCACGGGCAGAGTGCTTCAAGCACGAAAAACTGGATGTAGACCAAGTACATCGAGAAGAGCCAGCCGAAGACGGACAGCCCTAGCACGATGATTTGGCCGTGCTCCGCTAGCAAATTCACGCGCTGCTCGAGCAAGATGATCGCCCCCAACACCAAGTAGAGCGCCAAGCCCATGTAAGCAACGGGGATGCCGAACATCTCTGAATAGGCGCTGTTCTGCACGCGATCACAGTTGAACGCGCTGCCCTGCACACAGGCCATGGCAACGCCTGTGGCTTTGACGTAAGTGAGGTAGCCGCTGACGACGATCCCAGCGAGAATCGACACGAGCTGAAAGGCTTTCAGCGTCAGCAGGCGGCTGATGCCATGCGGTGGGGTGTTCAAGGCAGCGTTGGGCGCGGTCATGCATCCTCCTGTTCGCGCGGTGTTCTCAACAAGCGTACTTTCATCAAGGTGTCGCAAGGGACAAATGTCATCCCTGCGGGCACGATCAACAGGCCGTCAGCCTGCACGAGCGACATCAGTGCGCCGGAGCTTTGTGTGCCTGTCTCTGTAGCATACCACTGTTCCCCTGCGCGATGAAGCCGAACTCGCAGGTAGGACTCGCGCCCATCGGATGTAATGTCATGGGTGGTGAGCGCGTCAATTACAGTGGGGCGGTAGGGGCGGCCAGCCATCTTCAACAGGGCTGGCTGCACCAAAATTTCGAATGTGACCAGCGCTGAGACGGGGTTGCCCGGCAGCCCATAAAAGGGTATCCCGCCGATGTTACCGAACGCTAACGGCTTGCCCGGGCGGATGTTGATCTTCCAGAATTCGAGCTGGCCGCGCTGTTCTAGCGCCTGACGGGTGAAATCAGCTGCGCCGACGCTGACGCCCGCTGTGCTTAGGATCAAGTCTGGCTGGGTGGCCAGCGCGTCATCGATCATGCGGTAGATGTCCTCTAGCGTGTCACGGGCGGGCGGTATGAGGCTGGGCAGCCCGCCGCAGCGTTTGACCATCGCGGCCAGCGCTGGGGTGTTGCCGTCGCGGATTTGGCCCACAGCCGGAGTGGCGTCAAACCGCACAATTTCATCGCCGCTGGTGACGATGGCCACGCGCGGCTGTCGTATGACGGGGACTTGGGCATGGCCCAGCGATGCCAACATGCCAATATCCGCAGGGCTGAGCACCGCGCCGCGGCGGATGACGACGTTGCCGCGCGTGATGTTCTCGCCACGACGACGGATGTTCGCGCCGAGGCTGGCAGATTTGCGGATCGTCACGGTGTGGCCGACGCCGCTAGTCTCCCATGTGGCGTCAGTGTTTTCGATGGGGACGACTGAATCTGCGCCGGGGGGGATGGGCGCGCCGGTCATGATGCGTGCGGCTTCGCCACGTTGCAGCGAGTGATCAGGGGTGGAGCCGGCTAAAATGTCGCTGACGATGCGCAACACGGCAGGGACGTCTTGAACATCCTCTGTGCGCACAGCGAAGCCGTCCATGCTGCTGTTGTCGAAGGGCGGCAAATCCTCAGCGCTGAGGATGTCCTCTGCCAGCACGCGGTCAAACGCTTCAAGCAGCCCAACCATCTCCGCGGGCAAGGGGTGCGTGGCCTTCTGTATGTTCGCTAGTGCCGCTTCGACGGATAGCATTGACGTCTCTCCAAGTTTGATCCGTGTGTAGTATATCAAACGCAGTGTCTAAAGATAAACAGATCAAACACCGAGGGAGTGTCTAAATTTGAGCAGGGGCTTCATCCCTCAACTCCTTCTCCCGCACTGGGACGGCAGGCAGGCCAGTTTCTGGCCGCAGGCGTTTCTATTCGAATTTATATCAAACCCTGCTTGCACAAACACAGCAAAATTGCAGTACAATATCATAAATATACTGTCAACAAAAAGTCCCCTGCCCTGGCCCTATGGTAACCACTGGAAGCTCGATCCCGCGTGATCTACAAAGCCTTCTCAGCGCGTTGAAGAACTTATCTGTCAGCGATCAGCAGTTGATCGAAAAGGCTTATCACTACGCTGAAAACGCTCATCAGGGCATGGTGCGCAACTCAGGCGAGCCATACTTCACCCACTGCGTTGCTGTGGCAACCATCTTGGCTGAGCTGCACATGGATGCGGAGACGATCGCGGCAGGGCTGCTGCATGATGTAATCGAGGACACACGCGGCAAGCCTAACGAAGTGACAGAAGCGATGGTGGAAGCCGAATTTGGCAGCGTGGTGTGTCGGTTGGTGAGCGGCTTGACGAAGCTCAAAAAGGTGGCAGGTGAGGACGAACAGAACGGCATCAAGCGTTCTTCGATGTCGAAGCGCGACATCGAGTACTTGCGGAACATGATGCTGATAGCTGGTGAAGATATTCGTGTAGTCATTGTGAAACTGGCCGACCGCCTGCACAACATGCGCACGCTGGGCTATATGAAGCCCGAGAAGCAGCTAGAGATTGCACAGGAGACGATGGACATCTACGCGCCGCTTGCCAATCGACTTGGCATTTGGCAGATGAAATGGGAACTGGAAGACCTTGCACTTCGCTATCTAGAGCCAGAAGCCTATAAGAAGATTGCGAACGCGCTCGCCGAGCGACGGGCTGAACGCGAAGCGTACATGGCGGAGGTGGCCGAGATCCTGCGCAAAGCGTTAGAGAAACACGGCATCACCAACGCGAACATCTCAGCGCGCCCCAAGCACATCACGAGCATTTGGCGCAAGATGGAGCGCAAGGGCATTCCGCTGGAGCAGGTGTACGACGTGCGTGCAATACGCGTCATCGTTCAAGACAACCCGCAGTGCTACATAGTGCTCGGCATCGTCCACGATTTGTGGAAGCCGATTCCGGGCGAGTTTGACGACTACATCGGCAACCCGAAGGATAATTTCTACCGCAGCCTGCACACGGCGGTGATGGATAACCATGGCCGCACGCTGGAAGTGCAAATCCGTACATGGGAGATGCATGAGCACGCTGAATATGGCATCGCGGCACATTGGCGCTACAAAGAAGGGCGCAACGCAGGGGATGAGCGGTTTGAAAACTACATCACCTACCTGCGCCGGCTGATGGAATTCGGCAATGAGGTTGAGAGCGGCGCTAACTTCATGGAGGCGGTTGAACAGGACTTCCTCGCAAACCGTATCGTCGTGTTCACGCCCAAAGGGGAGAAGATCGACCTGCCACGCGGGGCCACGCCGGTCGACTTCGCCTACTGCATCCACACCGAAATTGGCAACCGCTGCCGCGGCGCGAAAGTGCGGGGGAAGCTCGTGCCGCTGAACTATCAGCTCAACATGTGCGACCAAGTAGAAATCCTCACGTCGAACCGCGGCGGGCCGAGCCTCGACTGGCTGAACCCTGATCACGGCTATGTCATCACGTCGCGCGCTAAGTCCAAGATCAAGCATTACTTCCGTCGGCAGCAGCGTGAGAGCAATATCAGCAGTGGTCGGCAGGTGTTGGAACATGAGTTGAAGAAACTGGGCTTGTTAGAGCGCGTTTCGTTGGAAACTGTTGCCGCGCTGTTCGACTACAGCAAGCTGGATGACTTCCTCTACGAAATCGGCGTGGGCAACATCACTGGCTCTGAAATTGCGCAGACGGTGCTAGAGGATGAGCGCAAGCGGCGCGAAGCGCAAGAGAACGATCTGGATCTGCTGCGCTCGCGGTTGAGAGCGCCAGCCTCTCAAGATGTGTCGTCGTCTATCTTCGTTGATGGCACGGGCGGCATGTTGGTGACGCTGGCGCGGTGCTGCTCGCCGCTGCCCGGGGAGGACATCATCGGCTATGTCACTCGTGGCCGCGGCATCACGGTGCACCGCAAATCCTGTTCGAACATCCAAAATATCCCAGACTCTGAACGGCTGATTGAAGTCAGTTGGGGGACAATGCCGATGCAGCAGCGCTTTAATGTCCCCGTGGAGATCGTCGCCCATGACCGTACCGGCCTGCTGCGCGACATCACCACCGTGATCTCTGAAAGTGGGATCAACATCTCATCGGTAGACGTGCACACCAAGCAGGCCATCGCGTCGATTTTCATCAGCTTAGAAATTGGATCCCCACAGCAGTTGACCAAGACGCTAGCCAAGATCGAGAACATCCCCAGCGTGGTTGAGACACGTCGACGACTGCAAACGTAAGAGCGTCGCGGGAAATGTGTGGACGACGTTTGGCTTAAGGCATAATAGCAACAACTCTTAACGATCATAACAATCTGATGTATAATAACAGCATAGCCGTGAAAGCTGCTATGAAGCTGTTCTCTTGGTCTGTAAATACGTCGAAAGATAAATTATGAACCGCTGGGTGGAAAGTCTACGTCCTACAACACGTGTGATCGTGCTGCACCCGAACGCCATCCATCAACATGGTTACCTGTGGGAGCCGTTGAGCATAGACGGGTCGTTGTACGTGCGCCTCGATGGAGATAACCTCACAAGCCATGACGTGCTGGCACAGGTGAGCGCCGCCGGCGAGGTCTCATCGTGGTTGGTGCTGGATGAGTCTGACCGTGTGCAAACATCGGAGCTGGCCACCGCCTGCTCGACATTGCTAAAGGCTAAGCCCAATCTGCGCGTGACGTTGGCGGGGCGTTCTCTGCCGGTGCAGGTCTTGCAGCACCCGGCGCTGCGCTCACTGGTGGAGTTTGTCCCTGTCGATGACGCGAGTGAACTGTATGACTACACGCGCTATGACGCTGAGCGGCCACTGTTGGAGGTCAAGTCGTTCGGGGTGGGGCGGGTTTACCTCAACGGCCAACACATCGACAATTGGGACGGCGTTCTGCCGCGCTTGTTGTTCTTCTACTTTATCGACAAAGGCATGGTCACCCGCGATGAGATCTTCCGCACATTTTGGCCGAGCATGAGCGTGAAAGAGGCGACGAATGTGTTCCATGTGACCAAGCGCAAAGTGAACGAAGTGTTAGGCCTTGATTTGACCGTGTATCAATCGGGCTATTACCGATTAACCGATCGTGTAACGCTGCTGTACGACGTGATGCAGTTCAACCGCACGCTGCAGACCACCGAAGTGTCTGACACGTTCGAAGTTGAGCCGCTGCTGCGCAACACGATTCGCCTATATCAAGGGGACTTCTTGGCTACGAGCGACGCCGATTGGGTTCTGCGCAGGCGCTATGAGATGCGTCAAGCCTATGGGAGCGCGCTCTACGCGATTGGGATGCTCTACGAATCACAAGGCGAGAAGGCGCTAGCCGAGACGTTTTTCCTGCGCGCCTTCCGTCACAACCCACACGATCCGCGCTATGCGGAAGCGGTGATGCACCTGCTGAGCGCTTCTTAAGAGGTTGCCTCGTCTGTTGCTGCTTGCGGCAGTTCAACCCGCGCCTGATACGATACGACAGCTTCTACTCGTTCGCCCTCGCGCAGCGTCAAGATAGGCTCTCCACCGGTGCGCCCACGCTTGAGAAGGGGAGCGCGCCCAATACGCATGTAGAGCGGCTTCTTGCGGTCAGTCAGCGCGATAATGTTGTCCTCTTGACGCCCAATGGTGGCGGCCGCCAGCTCACGGCTAGTGCGGGGCAGGCGCATGCTGATGACGCCGCCCCCGGCACGACCCTGCGTGGGGTAGTCTTCGACTGCGCTGATCTTGGCGATGCCGTCGTCGGTGATGTTCCACACGAATTGATTGTCATGGGCGGGCAGCGCTGCCACTACGCGATCTTTCAAACTGCTGAGTTTGATGCCGATCATGCCGCCGGATGGCAGCCCAGTCGGCCTGACCTCATCCTCGCGGAAGCGGATGGCTTGGGCTTGCGCCGTCACCAAGATTATCTCTTGTGCGCCATTGGTGACGAAAACGCTGGTCAGCTCGTCATCTTCAGCGACGTTCATCACGACGAAGGGTTTGGCGACGATGCCGGGCAGTTCTTCCAGCCGCAGCCGTTTCACTTTGCCGCCGCGTGTAGCGAAGAACAAAAACCCGCTGCCGGGCGATAGGTCTAAGCCGAGCAGGCCGGCGATTCGATCCTGTGCCGTGAGGGGGGTTAAATCGTAGTAGGCAATGCCAGCGTTGAAGTCGTTGGACTGCGGGATCTGCTGGACGGGCACAGTGGTGCACAGACCACGCGCAGTGAACAAGTACAGCACTTGCGCGGTGGTGCTGTTGAGGATGAAGCGCGGTGGGTGTTTGGTCGTGGCGAGCACTTTGGGCGGGACGTTGTCTTGGGTGCGGGTCAGCGTTCCGTCTGTGGTGAGCACAACCCATGTCGCTTCCTCAGGGATGAGATAGCTGCTGGCGTCGTTGCTGGCGAAGCTGTCGGCGATGATGGTGCGGCGCTTGTCAGCATAGGTCAGCTTGAGCTGCGCGAGTTCCTCGGCGATGACGATGCGCATCTTCTTTGGGTCCGCCAGCAGCGCTTCTAGCTGTGCGATGAGCGCGATTTTTTCTTTGTACTCGTCGAGGATTTTTTGCGCTTCTAACGCGGCCAGGCGGCGAAGCTGCATGTCGAGGATGGCTTGCGCCTGTACCTCGGTGATGTCGAGCAGCGTCATCAAGGCGGCGCGGGCGGCGTCGACGTTTTTGCTGCGACGGATGAGGGCGATGACCTCGTCGAGGCGGTCGAGCGCTTTGAGTAGGCCTTCGAGGATGTGGGCGCGCTCGCGGGCGCGGGCAAGGTCAAACTCGCTGCGGCGGCGGACGACCTCAAGGCGGTGCTCGACGAAGACGCGCAGCGCCTGCTTGAGCGATAAGAGGCGTGGCTGCTGGTCAACGAGCGCGAGCATGATGATGCTGAACGTTTCTTGCAGCGGCGTGAGTTTGAACAAGTTCGCCAGCACCTCGGAAGCATCTGCGCCGCGCTGAAGTTCAATCACGAGGCGGACGGGGTTCTGTCGGTCGGACTCATCGCGCAAGTCAGAAAGGCCTTCGAGCTTGCCAACGCCCACGAGGTGGGCGATGCGCTCGATGAGCGAGGTCTTGTTGACTTGGTAGGGCAGCTCACTGACGATGATGCGTGACTTGCCGCGCCCCATCTCTTCGATGTGTACTTTCGCGCGCACGGTTACCTTGCCGCGCCCGGTGGCATAGGCTTGCAGCACGGGGTTGTCGCCCGTTTCGTTTTCGTGATGGCTGTAGATGACGCCGCCAGTCGGGAAGTCTGGCCCTTTGACGAACTGCATGAGTTCCTCGACGGTGAGTTCCTCGATGCGATTCCAGTGTGAGAGCATGTAGACGAGCGCATCGACAATCTCGCCGAGGTTGTGTGGGGGGATGTTGGTAGACATGCCGACGGCGATGCCAGAGGCCCCATTGACGAGGAGGTTCGGCAGCGCCGCAGGCAGCACCTGCGGCTCAGTCAGCGAGCCGTCGAAGTTGTCTGCAAAGTTGACGGTGTCCTTTTCAATGTCTGTCAAAAGCTGAGCGCCGAGCGAGGCCATGCGCGCCTCGGTGTAGCGCATGGCGGCGGCGCTGTCACCGTCGATGCTGCCGAAGTTGCCCTGCCCGTCGATGAGACAGTAGCGCATGGAAAAATCCTGCGCGAGGCGCACCATCGCATCGTAGACCGCGCTGTCCCCGTGTGGGTGATACTTGCCTAGCACCTCACCGACGATGCGCGCACTTTTCTTGTAGGCGCTGTCGGGACGAATGCCCATGTCGTACATGGCATACAAGATGCGCCGGTGGACGGGCTTGAGGCCGTCGCGGGCATCAGGCAGCGCACGGGCGACGATGGTGCTCATCGCATAGTCAAGGTAGGCGGTGCGCATTTCTTGTTCGATGGTGATCGGTTGAATGGATCCTAGCGCCATAGTGTGTCCTTGTGCGAATGACTGCCGTATTGTAAGGCTTTACACCCTGCTGTCAACGTTTAAGAATATCTGTTCTAGTATAGCAGAAAGTGAGAGTAGGATCAGAGGGTGAACATAGCGAAACCGTCGTTTTCACCGCGGCACGCTTGTGCTAGGATGAATGAGGACGAAAGGAAGCATATGCGTAAGTTACTTGTTTGGCCGTTCTTGGTTATGCTTTTAGCGGCCTGCAACTCATTTGGACAAATCCGGATTATTGTCACTCCTACACCGGCGCCGACTGATCCCAGCGCTGTGTTGGCGACAGCGCCAAGTGTCGTGTCGCCAACGACAGAGCCGATGGCCGCTGCGGTTGTGGCGACGGAGACGCTCATCCCAACACAAACGCCCCCGCCAACGCGCACGCTGATTCCGGGCGATGGCTCGTTCATCGGGTCGATCTTGCGGCCTGATTACACGATCACTCCGCCCGCCACCAGCACGCCCACGCTCATCCCGACGCTCGATCCTTCGGCGGTGTTCCCTAGCCCAACGCCCTATGTGCCAGTGGCCGGAAAGCTGGATCCGATGGAGATGGGTCTGCATCTGTACTACAACATGGGCTGGGACGAGTTCGCTGATACGTTGTGGTTGGCGGAGCAGACGCGCGTCGGCTGGGTGAAGCTGCAAGTAGACTGGAGGACGATGCAGCCCAACGGGCCGGGCGAAAAGAGCGACGTCTTTAACGCTTTTGTGCTGCAAGTGCAGCGGGCGAAGAACTTTGGGTTCAACGTGCTGCTGAGCGTCGCCAAAGCGCCCGCATGGGCGCGTGGGGGCGAGACGCGTGACGACGGCCCACCCACTAACCCGCAGGACTTGATCAACTTCTTGCAGTTGTTGTTCACGGACATCAAGGTAGAGAACATCAACGCGCTGGAAGTCTGGAATGAGCCCAATCTTATTCGCGAGTGGCGTGGGGCGTACCCCCTGACCGGCGCGGGGTATATGCAATTGTTCATTCCGGTGCGAGAAGCCATGCGCGCACTCTACCCTTCGGTGCACCTCATCACAGCTGGCTTAGCGCCCACTGGCAACAGCGCAGGCTCTGTGGATGATCGAGTGTTTCTGCAGCAGATGTTCGATGCGGGGTTGGGCAACTATCCGGATGTGTCGGTGGGGGTTCACCCTTATGGGTGGTGGAACCCGCCGGATGCGCGCTGCTGCAGCCTGAGCAACGATCGCGGCTGGGACGACAACCCACATTTTTTCTTTATTGAGACGATTGATGCCTACCGCGACATCATGAACCGTAACGGTTTTAGCGGGGTGCAGATGTGGGTGACTGAGTTCGGCTGGCCGACTTGGGAAGGGTTTGGCGTGGAGCCACCGGAACCGTGGATGGGGTATGTCTCGGCAGCGCAGCAAGCAGAGTACACGCTGCGCGCGTTTGAGATTGGCCAATCCCGCCCGGATATCGGCCCGATGATCTTGTGGAACTTCAACTTTGCCAACGAGACTTTGATCAACAATCGCAACGAGATGGCGGGCTTCAGTTTGTTAGCGCCTAACATGATCGAAGAGGGGTTGATCGTGCGCCCGCTGTACATCGCGCTGCGTGATCGCTCGCAGTAAGCCTATCGAACACAACCTCATCAAAAAAGGCGCCGGAGATGTCTCCGACGCCTTTTTGATCGGTCGATGCGGGCCGCGATGTGGCTTTTATTCGGCTTCTTCTGCTTCTTCGTCGTCCTCAGCAATGCTCTCGTAGTCGTAAGCGCCCTGTTCTTGGAGCGTGGTGCGCGGGGCGACGCGCTCGCGCTCATGATAGGCGTAGAAGCCCGTTCCGGCTGGGATCAGCTTGCCGATGATGACGTTCTCCTTCAGCCCGTAGAGCGGGTCTTTCTTGCCCTCAATAGCGGCCCCTGCAAGCACCTTGATGGTGTGCTGGAAGCTGCTGGCTGAGAGGAAGCTGTCTGTGTTGAGGGCCGCTTTGCTGATGCCCAATAGGATCGGGATGCCGGCGGCTGGTTCCTTACCCGCGGCGATCAAATCTTCGTTGAGTGAGAGCAGTTCCAGCTTGTCGATCAAGTCCCCGGGCAGCAGTTCGCTGTCACCGCTTTTAGTGATCTGCACTTTGTTGAGCATCTTTCGGATCATCACTTCAAAGTGCTTATCGGCGATGCTCACGCCTTGTTGGCGGTAAACTTTCTGGATTTCTGTGAGCAGGTAAAGCTGGGTAGCTTCCTCGCCCAACACTTTGAGGATCTGGTGTGGGTTGCGCGAGCCTTCAGTGAGTTGTGTGCCAGCGGCAACTTCCATGCCATCAGTGATGCCGGGCATGAGGCGGGCGTTGGCCGGGATGTCGTACACGTCCTCTCGGCGCTCTTCGTAGCGGATGTAGAGGATCGTACCAGTGAAGCCGTTCTCGGCGGTGGCGTTGTGCTCGATGAACACATCACCGCCGATGTCGGCCAAAAGTTGGGCGTCCCCGTCGATCTGGCGCGCGATCAATTCGCCTTTCTTGACCGTCTGGCCATCTTCGACCACAACTTCAAAGTTAGCTGGGATGTGATGCTCTTGGCGGAAGAGCTGGGTTTTGATGACGCGCGCTTGACGGATGCCGTCTTCGTTGACGGTCAGCCGCAGAATGCCGCCGTCGTCGATCATGACGCTTTCGCCTTTGGGCTTGCGCCGCGCTTCAAACAACTCTTCTACGCGTGGCAGACCACTGGTGATGTCGCCGCCTGAGGCTGCCGTGCCGCCGGTGTGGAAGGTACGCAGCGTGAGCTGCGTGCCCGGCTCGCCGATGGACTGGGCTGCGATAATGCCGACGGCAGTGCCGATCTCAACCATCTCGCCTGTGCCTAGATCGCGGCCATAGCACAGCGCGCACACCCCATGCACGAGGGCACAGGTCATCGGGCTGCGGACTTCGACCTCGGTGATCTGTGGTATGTTTTGGATGATCTCGGCGATTTCTTCGTTAATCATGCCGTTGCGGTCAACGATCAATTCGCCTGTTTGCGGGTTGAAGATGGGGCGCGTGGAGCAGCGGCCAACGATGCGCTCATAGAGCGTCTGGCCGGCCACGTCGTCACTGCGCTTCAACACAAGGCCATGCTCAACGCCGCAGTCCATGCGGTTGACGATCACATCCTGCGCGACGTCTACGAGGCGGCGCGTCAGGTAGCCCGCGTCGGCGGTGCGCAGCGCGGTATCGGCTAGACCTTTGCGCGTGCCATGCGTAGAGATGAAGTACTCCATCGCGTTCAGGCCTTCGCGGAAGTGGCTGCGGATCGGCAGGTCGATGATGCGGCCTGAGGGATCGGCCATCAGCCCGCGCATGCCTGCGAGTTGGGTGATGGGGCCGAAGCCGCCTTTAGTGGAGCCGCTCAAGGCCATGACGGCTACTGGGCCGAAAGGATCGAGTGTCTTTTGCAGCAGCGCCTCGAGCTTTTCTTTGGCGGCTGTCCATGTGTCTACGGTAAGTTGGTAGCGTTCCTCATCGGTTGAGATACCGCGGCGGTAATTGCGCTCCATGCTGGCGACGATGGATTCCGCCTCTTCCATGATTGCGTTGCGCTCTTCTGGGATGGTCAAGTCGCTCACGGCGATGGTCGTGCCAGACACGGTGGCGTAGCGGAAGCCATAGTCTTTGATCGCGTCGACGACGTCGGTTGTTGTGTCCGAGCCGAGCACTTGATAGCAGCGAGCCACCAGCTTGGCCAGCCCCTTCTTGTCGAGTGTTTGCTGGACGTAGCGCATTTCATCCGGTAGGATACGGTTGAAAATGGCACGGCCTACGGTCGTTGGAATCGGTGCGCCTTGTGGTGCGCGATGGTCGTAGACGTTGCCGAGCATGATCGGCGTGTGAAGGTCAACGAACCGCATACCGTAGAGATACTCGACCTCGTCAAGGTTGACGACCGCGCGCCGCTCATGCAAGTTGCTGATGACGACCTGGTCTTCCAGTTTATGTTTGCGCAGGTAATCGCGCACACGGGTGATGTTGTCCAAGATCACGTCTACTTGGCCATTGAGCAGCGCTTGCATGGCCAAGTCTTGGGCGCGCTCTTTGATGATGACCTTTGACCCTTGCTGCTCCTCAATGTCACGGAACAGCGTGATGTTGTGGAAGTCACGGTGCTGAACGTAGTAATAACCGTTTGAGCGGAATTCGATGCCAACGCGCGCGTTCGTCTCGTGCAGGTCAGCCATGCGCGCAAAACGCTTAGCGTTCTGCTTCAACGTGACAATCTCCACGCTCGGGTCAAGCGTCAGGTAATAGATGCCGAGCAGCATGTCCTTTGCTGGGCCGACGATGGGCTGACCATCGGACGGCTTGAGTAGGTTCTTCGTCGAGAGCATGCGCGTGCGGGCTTCTTCGACAGCGCGACGGCTGAGCGGGACGTGAACGGCCATCTGGTCACCGTCGAAGTCGGCGTTGAACGCCGAGCAAACCAGCGGGTGAATCTGGATCGCTTTGCCTTCGACGAGGATCGGCTCAAACGCTTGAATGCCGAGGCGATGAAGGGTTGGGGCACGGTTCAGCAGCACTGGACGATCTTTGATGACCTCCTCCAAGATCTCCCACACTTCGGGCTTCTCGCGCTCGATGGAGCGCTTTGCGCCCTTCACGTTGTTCGCGTAGTTCTTTTCTACCAGCTTGTTCACGACAAACGGACGGTAGAGTTCTAGCGCCATTGACTTGGGCAAGCCGCATTGGTTGAGCTTGAGGCGCGGGCCAACCACGATCACTGAGCGGCCCGAGTAGTCCACGCGCTTGCCGAGCAGGTTGCGGCGGAAGCGCCCCTTCTTGCCTTTGAGCATGTCGCTCAACGATTTCAGCTCACGGCGTCCACGACGCGACAGGGCTTTTCCGCGCTGGCTGTTGTCGATCAAGCTGTCGACGGCCTCTTGCAGCATGCGCTTCTCGTTGCGAACGATGACATCAGGCGCGCCCAACTCGATCAGGTGTTTGAGGCGGTTATTGCGATTGATCACGCGGCGATAGAGGTCGTTGAGATCGCTAGTGGCGAAGCGTCCACCGTCAAGCTGCACCATTGGGCGCAGATCAGGCGGGATGACCGGCAGCACCGTTAGGATCATCCACTCAGGGCGGTTGTTGCTCTTGCGCAGGCTTTCGACCACGTGCAGGCGTTTGATGGCTTTCTTTTTGCGCTGCTTGCTACGCGTGTTGCGCACCTCGCGCCACAGTTCAGCCGCCATCTTGTCGAGGTCGAGGTTTTTGAGGATCTTGTAGAAGGCCTCTGCCCCCATGTCTGCTTGGAAGACGCCGCCGTAACGCTTCTTCAACTCGTTGTAGCGATTGTCTTGCAGGAATTGCAGCACGGCCAGCTCGTTGAGTTCGTCTTTTTGCTTCTGGGCGCTGGCGCGAATGGCCGCGAGGCGCTGATCCAGCTCCTCTATTTGGCTGTCGAGGGTTTGATTTGCCCCGGCGTTCATCCCTTCCATTTCGCTGGAGAGAGCGGCGATTTCATTGCGGCGCATCTGGTCGATTTCTTCTTGAACGCTGGCCATGCGCGCAGCGACCAAGTCATTCAAACGGTCGAGCGCTTCAGCCGTCACTGGCTCGCCCTTGGCAACGAGGATGACGTCAAGGTCGCGGCTGCCGATGTCTGCGGTGGCTGTTTGCCCCATGAGCGCTTGCAGCCGTGCGGCAATGTCGGCAGCTTCTTGCTCTAACTCGCTGCTGATGCGTTCAAACTCACTGTCGAAGTGTTGATTGATTTGGTGGACGCGCTCTTCGTACTCGGTCACAACGAGGTCATGCTGCCCCTTCAGTTCCTTCATGCGCGCTTCGATGTCACCGCCGAGTTCGCGCTCTTTGATTTCGAGCTCTTTGTCGATGCGGGCGAGGGCGCGCTGGCGCATGTTCTCATCGACCGAGGTGATGACGTACTGAGCGAAGTACAGCACGCGGTCAAGGTTGCGACGGCTGATGTCGAGCAAGAGGCCGAGGTAGCTGGGCACGCGGCGCGTGTACCACACGTGAGCCACGGGGGCAGCCAGTTTGATGTGGCCCATGCGCTCACGACGGACGGAGGCTTTCGTCACCTCTACGCCGCATTTGTCGCAGATGATGCCCTTGTAGCGGATGTTCTTGTACTTGCCGCAGTAGCACTGCCAATCGCGGGTGGGGCCGAAGATGGCCTCGCAGAACAGGCCGTCTTTTTCAGGCCGCAGGCGTCGATAGTTGATCGTTTCGGGCTTTGTGACCTCTCCATAAGACCATGACTCAATCGTTTCAGGCGACGCGAGACTGATGCGAAGTGCGCTGAAATCCTTAGCCTCCACGGCATTCCTCCTGTGCGCTGCTGCCAGCGTGGGTATGGGTGTGTTGGTTGGTCGGGTAGTAAAACAGCAATACAGACGAAACAAGAAGCGAGAAAACGCCTTGGTCTTCTGCTGCTTCGGTTTGCTCGTCTGTCCTAAACTTCTATCACGGTACGATGTTAAAGCTATATTGTGGAAATTGTCAATCCTTAACCTGAAGCGCTGGTGATGCGCGCGCGCAGGTAGCTCTCCATGAAGTCGGTGATGCGACCGTCTAAGACGGCTGCTGCGTTGCCGACTTCGTGGCCTGTGCGGGTGTCTTTGACAAGCTGGTAGGGGTGCAGCACATACGAACGGATAGCGTTGCCAAAGTCGGCGTCGATATTTTCACCTTTGAGGGCCGCCAAATCGGCTTTTTGTTTTTGCCGTTCCATCTCGAACAAGCGCGCTTTGAGGACTTGCATCGCCCGCTCACGGTTTTGCAGCTGGCTGCGTTGGTTTTGGCATTGGACGACGATGCCCGTCGGCAAGTGGGTGATGCGGATGGCGGTTTCGTTTTTCTGGACGTTCTGGCCGCCCGCACCGCTAGAACGATAGGTATCGATCTTGAGGTCTTTTTCGTTGATCTCGATGTCGATCTCATCCTGCACGTCGGGCCACAGTTCGACTTTGGCGAACGAGGTCTGCCGTTTGCCGTTGGCGTTGAAGGGGCTGATGCGCACGAGGCGATGCACGCCGATTTCACTCTTGAGGTAACCGTAGGCGTGCTGGCCTTTGACGGCGATCATGACAGTCTTGATGCCGGCTTCTTCGCCTTCGCTGCGTTCAAGGATTTCTGCTTTGTAGCCGTTCTGTTCCATCCAGCGCAAGTACATGCGCTCGAGCATCTCTGCCCAATCTTGGGCGTCTACGCCGCCTGCGCCG
>DAOUBS010000094.1:0-16115 GCA_034432435.1 Anaerolineae bacterium | reverse complement strand
GATTAGCTCTACTACGTCTTTGATTTGCATCTCGCCGCCGACGTTGGCCTTGGCGCTCTCGAACATCTGCATGCAGAACGGGCAGCCCACTGCCAGCGTGTCCGCGCCGGTGGCCATCGCCTCCTCATAGCGCGCGAGGTTGACAGCCTTTTCACCGTGTTCTTCTTCCTTCCAGAACTGCGCGCCGCCTGCCCCGCAGCAGAACGAGTTGCGACCGTGGCGCGGCATCTCGATCAGGCTGCTCGTGAGCGTGTTGAGGACGGCGCGCGGCTCCTCAAGGACGCCGTTGTGCCGCCCGAGGTAGCACGGATCGTGGAAGGTGACGTTGCTCCAGCTAGTGGGCGCGGCGATCTGCGGGATGCGCCCATCAGCGATCAGCTCGTTGATGAGCTGTGTGTGATGGACGACCTCATACTGCCCGCCGAACTGGTGATATTCCTTGCCGAGGTTGTGCAAGCAGTGCGGGCAGGTGACGACGATCCGCTTGGGGTTGACGGCGTTGAGTGTCTCGACGTTTTGGCTGGCCAGTTCGAAGTAGAGGTACTCGTTGCCGGCGCGGCGGGCAACGTCGCCGGTGCAGGTTTCACCCTCGCCCAGCACGGCAAAGTTGACGTTGGCGGCGTGCAGCACCTTCACCAACGAGCGGGCGGTCTCCTGCGCGCGCGGGTCGTAGGCCACGGCGCACCCCGTCCAGTAGAGGAGGTCGAAGTTGGGGTTATCCTCCACGGTGGGCACGGAGAAGCCCAGCCCTTCTGCCCACGCGAGGCGGCTGCCGGTCTGGCCCCACGGGTTGCCGCGCTTCTCCATGTTGGTGAAGGCCGCGCCCAGTTCATCCGGGAAGCTGGCCTCCATCAGGACTTGATAGCGCCGAATGTCGAGGATGTCCTGCATCGGCTCATCGCCCACTGGGCAGATGTCCACGCAGGCGCCGCAGGCCGTGCACGCCCACACCGCCGACTCGCTGATGACGTTGTTCAGCAGGCGGAACGGCTCGCCGCCGTTAGCGAGGTCGTGCATGTTCTCGCGGATGAAGTAGCGCTTGTTGATCTCCAAGGCGGAGGGCGACAGCTCCTTGCCTGTTGTGTAAGCCGGGCAGACGTCTTGGCAGCGGTTGCACTGGATGCAGGCGAAGGCATCGAAGATCTGCGTCTTGGTGAGGTCGGTCAGGGTGGCCGCGCCGAAGGATTCTTTGCTGTCGTCCTCGATGCCGATAGGCGGCATCTCGCCCAGCGAGGTGCGCTGCGGGCGGGTGAGGTAGTTCAGCGGGGCCATGAACAGGTGGGCGTGTTTGGTGTAGGGGAAGTACGGGGCGAAGAGTAGGATGCCGCCGATCGCCAGCCACCAGAACAGATGCCGCCAGCCGTCGCTCTCAGGGGTGAAGAGCGGTGAGACGAGCGTCGCAAACGGCATGAAGAGGTCGGGGCCGGTCTGCGCGACGACGACCGCCTCACCGAGGAAGCGCGCCCCGACGTGGATCAGAATGAACACAGCCACGATCACGCTGTCGATGCGGATCGCGCCTGCGCGCACGTTAGGGTGCAGCAGCACGTTGTCGTGGAAGGTGAGGTCGCGCTTGTTGGGCAGCACGAAGCGGCGCAGCAGGAAGTACGTCACGCCCACCAGCACGACCACGCTCAGCACGTCCGCCAGCAGCCGATAGCCGTCGTAGAGCAGGGCGGGCGCGCCCGTCAGCCCCTTCAAGCTCTCTTCAAAGCCGTCCACCATCCCGATCAGGATGTCCATCGCGTTGACGAGGAAGTAAAACGTGAACCCGATCACCACGCCCCAATGGATCAAGCTTACGAGCCGGCGGGTTTTCATCGTGGTGGATTGGGTGATGTAGATGCGCAGGGCGTTCCACGCGCGTTGGAAGAAGCCGCTGAGGTGCAGCTTGTCTTGGCCGCGGTTGATGATCTGGTACATCTCGAGGAAGCCCGCATACGTCGCGCCGACTGCAATCAGCAGCAGCATCACAAACAACATCTTTTCAATCGGCGATAACATTTTTTGTCCTTTAAGTGGTTTGTAACTTAAGCACGATTAAATTTTAGCATGGCTTGTGCCGCGCTGCACTAATTCAATCTGATGCTTGCGGGCAAGGCACGCCTTGCCCTCATCATCACAGTTTCTTTACGCAAACGTAGGCTATGGGCTTGGCACTTTCTGATATACTGAAAAAAACGTTGCACACGTTATTTCATCAAGGGGAGAACGCGGGTGGAAAAGACCGAACCAGCCACACACACCTACCCACCGCTCGCAGCTGATGACATCTTCCTCGCTGCGGAGCGTCTCGAGGGGGTGGTCTATCGGACGCCGCTGCTCAAGAGCGAGTTCCTCAGCAAGCTGTACGCTTTGAACGTGACGCTCAAGCTAGAGAACACGCAGAAGACCGGCTCGTTCAAGCTGCGCGGAGCCTACAACACGATTGCCAGCCTCAGCCTTGCCGAGCGTGAGCGCGGCTTGATCGCCGCCAGCAGCGGCAACCACGCGCAGGGCGTCGCCTACGCCGCGCAGTTGGTCGGCCTGCAAGGCCGCACGACGATCTACATGCCGCGCAGCGCCCCTGAGACCAAACGCGAGAACACGCAGCGCTACGGCGTGAACATCGAGCTAGTCGATGGAACATATGACGACGCGGCGCGCGCCGCCCACGCGGCAGCAGCGGCCAGCGGCGCAACCTACATCGAGCCGTACAACGACCCGCGCATCATCGCCGGGCAGGGCACGATCGGCCTTGAGATCATGCAGGATGCCCCGCAAACGGACGTGATCCTCGTGCCGGTGGGCGGCGGTGGCTTGATCGCCGGGATCGCGCTGGCCGCGCACACCCTGCGCCCGCGTGTCCGTGTGATTGGCGTGCAGGTGCACTACGCGCGCCCCACTGGCCCCACCATCGCCGACGGCATCCGCGTCGCGCAGCCCGGCGACCTGCCGGCGCAGATCATCGAGCGCTACGTGGAGCGGCTGGTATCCGTCGACGAGGCCGCCGCGGCTGGGGCCGTGCTGGCGCTGGCCAACTACACCCGCCTGCTCGTAGAGGGCAGCGGCGCGGTCGGCCTTGCCGCCATCATGACCGGCGCGGTCACTTTTGCCCCCGCAACCAACGTCGTGATCGTCCTTAGCGGCGGCAACATCGACTTGACACAGCTCGGCGCGCTCGCCGCACAGAAGCAGATGTCCTCATGAAGCGCCTGATCGTCTTGTGCCTGCTCGCGCTGGCTGTGGCGAGCTGTGCCCCGTCTGAAGAGCCGCTGCCAACCCTCGTGCCGACGCTGACGCCCTCGCCCGAGCCGCCCACGCCGGAGCCGACCGCTACGGCGACCGACACCGCCACCCCGACGACTGAGCCGAGCGACACGCCCACCTTCACGCCGACACACACCCTGACGTCCACGCTGACGCCGTCGGCTACGTTCACGCCCAGCGCCACCTTCACCCCCACCGCCAACCCGACGGTGGCCGCCGCGGCCACGGCGACGGCGGTCTTGGTGCTGCGCCCCGTCATCGCCACCTTCACCCCCGCGCCGCCGGGCGTGCCCGCTCGCCCCACCTCCACTGGCACGCCGCAGGTTATCGCCGACGTGGTCATCACCGAGGCGCAGTTCCAGCAAGAGGTGAACCGCCTGCTGGAGGGCAAGCGCGACGTGGCCCAAGCCGAGATCGACTTCACGCCGCAGGGGGTGCGCGTTGCCTTGAGCGCGTCCGGCGGGCAGGCCATCGCCAGCGGCGAGTTTACCGTCTACTTCAGCATGTCACAGCCCGGCTTCAACAACCTGCTGACGGTCTACGCCGATAGCCCTGAGGCGTTCCAGATGGTCGGCGGCCTGCCGCCCAGCGAGGCGTTCATCAACGTGGCCTATTTGGAAGTCGTCCCTGCGGTGTTCGCTGCGTTTGACAACATCCTCAACCAGCGCTTGGGGCAGGGTCGGCATAACCTCGATAACCTCATCCTGACGGATCAAGAGATGCAGGTTACCTTGTTAACAGCCGCACCATAGACACAGGAGAGTCGCTATGCGTGGTGTTTGGGTTGTTTTGGTTTCGTTATTGTGGAGTATAACAGCCACACAAGCACAAAGTGGGCGCTGCCCGCAGATCGTGGCGCGCGCGTTGGAGCTTGTCAGCGAGGCGTGCGCTGATGTCGGTCGCAACCAAGCCTGCTACGGCCACGTTGACCTGACCGCCATCCCACAGCCCACCGCCGCCGATTTCAAGTTCCAGCAGATCGGCGACATCACCCGTGTCGCCGATCTCGCCAGCCTCACGCTCAAGCCGATGAACGAACAGGCGGGCACGTGGGGTGTGGCGCTCATGCGCTTGCAGGCAAACATCCCCGATTCGCTGCCTGGCCAGAACGTGACGTTTGTCCTGTTCGGCGATGTGAGCATCCTGCCCGCTTCTTCAGCGGAGGGCGCGCCGATGCAGGCCTTCTTCCTGCGGACGGGCATCGGCGACGCCCCCTGCGCGGAAGCGCCCGCCAGCGGCTTGATCGTCCAGACGCCGCAGGGCGTGGGCGAGGTGGCGTTCACAGTCAACGGCGTGGACATCAGCATGGGCAGCACGATTTTGTTCCGCAGCATGACCGGCGAGGAGATGACCGTCAGCGCGCTGGAGGGCGCAGCAGTGCTCAACTTTGACGGGGTGCTCTACCCGGTGGTGGCGGGCACGTGGACGCGCATGGCGCTAGGGCAGCTGAGCGTGGTAGATCGACCAACGCTGCCCGTCGCCTACGTCAACGAAACGCTGGAGGCGCTGCCGATCGGGCTGCTGGAACGCGAGATCACCCCGCGCGAGCCGTTCACCCCGCAGGAGCTTGAGACGCTCTACGAGTTCATCCGCCGTGGGGAAGCGCCCTGCGACGACGAGGCGGGCTTGTTCCCAGCGTGTGAGCGGCTGCCGGGGCTGGACGCCATCCGCGAGAGAGAGGCGCGCTGGGCTGGCGATGACGACTGGGGCGAGCCGCTGCCCTTCCGCGTGAACTACGAGGGGCGGCTGCTGGACGTGCTGCTAGACGGCGAGTCGCTCATCCTGCGCGACGACGACGGCAGTGAGTGCGTGCTAAAGACCAACAACCCCACAGAGTCTCGTCCGTCGTGCGACGACCTGTTCGATCTAGATTGGTTAGAATATGCAGAGTCGTTAGTTCAGGGGCAGGCTCGATTTGAAGACTTCTTTGACGCGCTAGACGACACCTCAGACGCTGCCCCTGTCTCGCCCGCGTCGCCGATGATTGTGCCACCCGCGCTGCCGACGGTCGTCCTGCCTGTGCCGGTTCTGCCTGTGCCACCTGTTTCCTCTGGTCATGGCGGTAGTAACGACGATGATGACGACGACGATGATGACGACGACGATGATTAGGTGAACAGATCGGGCGACTCACTGAGTCGCCCCTTTTTTTGCGCCGTTTACAGGTTGATCATGTGCCCTTCGAGGCCGTGCGCGGCCTCTTTGATCGCCTCGCTGAGGGTCGGGTGCGCGTGGACGTTGCGCGAGATCTCATGCGGGGTGAGTTCCCATTGGCGGGCGAGCGTCAGCTCGGGCAGCAGCTCGGTCACGTCAGGGCCGATCATGTGCGCGCCGAGGATTTCGCCGTACTTCTTGTCGCTGATGATCTTGACGAAGCCGGTTGAATCGCCCAAGCCGAGCGCCTTGCCGTTGGCTTGGAAGGGGAAGCGCGCCACGTTGATGTCATAGCCGCGCTCTTTGGCCTGCTTCTCGGTGTAGCCGAAGCTGGCGACCTGCGGCTGGCAGTAGGTCGCGCGCGGCATCATGTCGAAGTCGAGTTCCATTGGGTTGTGGCCGGCGATGGCCTCCGCCGCGACGATGCCCATCGTCTCGGCCACGTGCGCCAGCATCAGCTTGGCGGTCACGTCGCCTACAGCATACAGGTGGGGGACGCTGGTCTGCATCCGCCCGTTGATCTCAATCGCGCCGCGCTCGTTGAGCTTGACGCCCGTCTTTTCGAGGCCGTAGCCGTCGACGCGCGGCTGGAAGCCGATGGCCTGCATCACCTTGTCGGCTTCGAGGACGGTCTGCTTGTTGTCGTCGAGGTTGGTGATGGTGACTTTGACGTTTTTGCCGGTGTCCTCGATGCTGTCGACGCGGTGGCCGGTCAGGATGTTGATCCCCATCTTGGTGTAGATCTTGCGCAGCTCGGCGCTGACTTCTTCATCCTCCAGTGGCAGGATGCGCGGCAGGAACTCGACGATGGTAACGTGCACGCCGTAGTTGTGCAGGACGTAGGCGAACTCAATGCCGATCGCCCCTGCGCCCGCGATGATGATCGACTTCGGCAGCGTGTCCTCCATGATCTGCTCTTCGTAAGTGACGACGCGCTCGCTGAGCTGCGTGCCGCGGATCAAGCGGGTGTTCGCGCCCGTGGCGATGATGGCGTGCTTGAACTTGATCTGCTCGGTCTTGTCGTCGTTCAGCACGACTTCGACCGTGTGCGGATCGATAAACGTCGCCCAGCCGTTAAAGCTCTCGATCTTGTTCTTCTTCATCAGGAACTGTACGCCTTTGGCAAGCCGCTCGCTGACCTTGCGGCTGCGTTTGAACGCGGCGGTATAGTCAAACTTGACCTCGCCGGACATGCCGAACTCGTCTTTTTGATGGGTGAAGATGTGCGCCAGTTCCGCGTTGCGCAGCAGCGCTTTCGACGGGATGCAGCCCACGTTCAAACACACGCCGCCCCAGTACTTTTTCTCAACGATGGCGGTCTTCAAGCCGAGCTGTGCCGCTCGGATCGCGCCCACATAGCCGCCTGGCCCAGCGCCCAAGACCAGCACATCAAATTCCTTCGCCATACCCAATTTCTCCTCAAACAAAACGGGTTTCATAACTGCGCTAAGTGTACCTGATTCAAGGACAGAACGATAGAACGAGGGGGTGTTTAAAATAGACGCCGAGTGCTTGAGCGCTTGGCAGAGAGACCGGCGGGGCTAGCCCTAAAACGCACGCTGGCCGTCCGTGGTTTCGGCGCGGCCAGCTAGCTGGGGGTGTTCAATTGACGGAAACGGCGCATAAGGCTATTCGGCAACTGGGGACGTGTCGGTGCTGTCCCAAGCATATTGGGTCAAGCGCATGTGTAAGATGCGGTGGGTGGTCAGGGCGATCAACGCAGCCAAGCTGCCGACCGCAGCAACGATGATGGTTACCACAGCGATGACGGTACGCTTCATCAGGGACTCCTTCCTGCTTCTGCGATTGTTCTCAATCGTTCATACGCAGTATACCACGAAAACGTCTCGCGCAAGCAATTAATTGAACAAAAATTTAATTATTTGTCGCCGTAGGCGCTGGCGTTGGGCTTCGAACAAAATCACGCTGGCGGCGATGGCCGCGTTGAGGCTCTCGGTGGCGTTGCGCATGGGGATGGCGATGGGCTGGACGTTGGGCAGCTTGCGCGCGGCAGTCGCTCCGTGGGCTTCGCTGCCGATGATGAGCGCGGTGGGCTGTGTCAGGTCAACGTCGGTGTAAAGCCGCTGCGCTTTGCCCGCGGCCAGCAGCGTTTGCATCCCTGCTGTCAGTTCGGCGATTTCGAACCACTGCAGTTCAAGGATGGGCAGCGCGAAGTGCGCCCCCATGCCTGCCCGCAGCACCTTTGGGTTGTAGGGGTCGACGCAGTCCGGCGAGAGCGCGACGACGTCCACGCCTGCCCCCGCCGCAGAACGGAGCATCGTGCCGAGGTTGCCCGGGTCGCGCACGGCGTCCAGCACTAACGCGAGCGAGGGCTGGCGCGGCAGCTCTGGCAGCGGCAGCGGCACGACGGCGATCATCCCCTGCGGCTGCTGGGTGTCGCTCACGTGGGTCATCACCGCATTGCTGACAGGCACGAGCTTGGCGCGCGTGTTCTGCAACTGGGCGATGAGGTCGTAGTCTGCGCCTTTGGGGGTGTAAAGCACGAACTCCGGCGTGACACCGCGCGCCAGCGCATCGCGGATCAGGCGCACCCCTTCCAGCGCGAGTTTGCGCTCTTTGCGGCGGGCGCGCGGGCGCTGTTGCAGGCTGTAGACCAGCTTCACGCGCTTGTTCTGGAGGCTGGTGACGGGTTCACTCATTCTGTCCCTCGATTCAACTGATAGACCACGCGCAGGCCGTCCAGCGTCAATTCGGGCACGATGCGGTCGATGGCGGTCGTGTGGCGCGCGATGAGTGGGGCGAGGCCGCCAGTGGCCAGCACCTGCGCGTCCGGCGCATCCAGTGAGGTGCGAATCCGCGACACCAACCCCTCGATCAACCCGACATAGCCCCAGAAGATGCCGGACTGCATCGCATGGATTGTGTTACGCCCGATGGGGTTCGGTGGAGGCTCAAGCTCCACCTTGTGCAAGCGGGCGGCGCGGCTGACGAGCGCATCAGCGGCCACGCTCACACCCGGGGCGAGCGCCCCGCCTACGTACTCGTTGGCAGCGTTCACCACGTCGAAGTTGGTGGCTGTGCCAAAGTCGACGACGATCGTCGGCCCGCCGCCGTAGAGCGCTACCACCGCCGCCGCGTTGGCCAGCCGATCCGCGCCGGCCTGCTCCGGCTGGTCGAGCGCAATCGGCAGCCCGAGGTTGACCTTGCTCGTGACGAACAGCGGCTCTTGCTGGAAGTAGCGCTCGACCAGCTCTTGAAACGACAGGGTGAGCGCGGGCACGACACTGCCAATGACGACGCCGGTCACCTCGGCGTAGCCCACGCCCGCGCTGTTGAGGAAGTTGCGCACCAGCACGCCGTACTCGTCGGGCATCTTGTCGGCGACGGTGCGCGCGCGCCATGACAGGTTCCACATGCCTGCGCGCCACAGCCCTAGATGGATGTTCGTGTTGCCAATGTCGATTGCCAGCAGCGCCACGCCAATGATATCCTTGTGCGGGTTAAACCGGCGTCAGTATAGCGCAAGTGGACGGGTGGGCGTTAGTCCAGTAGTTCCAGCGCGCTCAACGCGCAGACCACCGCTGCCGCCAGCAGCACCAGCAGCGGCAAACAAGCGCGGATGCCCTTCACCCAGCGCTGCCACAGCCACCATATACGGTCCCACGGGCGGCGGCGCAGCTTGGACACAGGGAGCGGCTCTGCGCGGGGAGGGCGACGCATCATCTCAATCATAGCTACTAACGATGGGAGCGTGGCTTCGGGCGATTCCCATGTGATTTGTGGGGCGGCGGCCAGCGCTTTGAGCGAGCGCGGCAGATCGTCAGCGGTGGGCGGCGGCGTGTTATAACACAGGATGATCACCGGCACTTCGTGGTGCAGGGCTGTCTCAAGCTCCGCGCGCTGGAGGTCGTTGCGCTGCGCCAGCAGGCGTTTGCCCTCTTCGTTGACCAAGTCGAGCGTGTAAGGCCCGAGCACCCATACGAGCGCGGTTGATGCCGCGACGCGCTCCGCAATTTTCAGCACCATCACGCTGTCGTCGGTGGGGGAGGCTATCGCACCGCGCATCGGCACAGCAAGGTAGGCCTTTGTCAGCGCTTCTACCACGTGAGCGGTTTGATCTAGCGCCCGCCAGCACACGTAAAGCGTCATGCCGGTGTTCCTCATGTGTTTATTGAGTGTAGCACATTTCCGCGGGTGGGGGCGTTAAGGATGCTCAGGGCAGTCCCTGCGCGCTGACGATGTACTGGCGCGGCGTCCCGCCCAGATCGGGCACGAGCAGCGTCCAATCGGCGGTGTCCCCAGCCGCTAACTCGGCCGCAGCAGTGGTGATCCCGACGCCGATCACGTCGCCGGCGGCGTCGAACACGGTGGCGATGATCTCTACCTCGCGGATGGGCGCGTCGCTGTCGTTAGTGACCGTGCCGACGACGTAGAACTGGCCCTGTGCGCCGGTCTCTTGGCGCTCTGTCCAGCGCAGGGCGGGGCTGCTGAGGTGTGGCTGTACGGTCAGCGGCTCGTCTGGCCGCCCCAGCGTCAGCTCAAATGTGACGGCCTCAGCGGGCTGCCCCGCGCCAAAGCGCAGGCTGAAGGGCGCAAACCCGCCGGGCAAGATGCCGTGCCCCTTGAGCGTGTCCGTCGCCGAGGTGAGCACTTGGCCGTCCGCGCTCAGCAGGCGTGCCTCAATCGGCACTTCGTAAAAGGGCGTTAGGCTGCGGTTGGCGACTTCGCCGGTGATGAAGAACACGCCGCCGCTGCCCGTCCACGCCTTTACGCGGTTGATCTCAAGGTCGGCGGCGCTGGTGGTGGCCAACGCGCTGAGCGGCGCTGGCGGCAGCGCGTTGGTCTCGTTCAGGGTGAAGGTGTTGATGAAGGTCTGCACGTCGGTCGCCAGCGTCGGATCACGCGGGAGCGCCACCTCTAACACGGCGAACAAGCTGCCCTGCTTCTGCAAGAAGGTGTTGAGCGGCTGCGGCGTGCCCTGAAAATTGCGGACGCCTGTCACGCGCCAACTGCCATCAGCCATGGCCTGCCGGTCTTGCTCGGTGTAGTGATCCACGTCGGGGCGGATGAGCGTCTGGTATTGCAGCATCAAGCTGCCGAACGCTGCGTCAGGGATCGGCTCGCCGGTGTTGACCACCGCCACGCGCACCAACGGCTGACGTTCGCCGGGCGGCGAGAAGCTGGCCGCCGCGACCTGCTCCGCGGGCTGCACGTACTGCGACCAATTGCGCGGGATGACGAGGCTGAACGCGCCGCTGGGGTGGGTGTAGAGCGTCGGCGAGACGTCCGGCGGCAGCGGCGTCGGGACGAACACCACCGCGCCGCCCGTGCAGCCGCTCAGCGTCAAGAGTAGGAAAAGCAGCAGGCCGTATTTCATCATATCCCAAGTATAATCTACAAATAGCAGCAGTAGGGAGTCATCGATTTGTACACGACAAACGATATTCTGTTCCCGCATGAGGCGATTGCTGCGCTCAAGCGTGTGCGCGGCGCAGCGTTTACCGCGCTTGTTGAGCGTGTGCTGGCACAGCCCGAAACGCACGAAGACACCATTGCCTTCATGTTGATGATGGTGCGGCTGAACGGCTGCATGGCCTGCGAGACGGACAGCTACCGCGCGATGCGCGGCTGCGCCGCTTGCGCCCAGCAGACGCTCAGGCGCTTCAAGGGCGAGGACGAAGAACTGTTAGAGCTGTTCGAGCGGGCGCTGAGCGACGTGCGCAAGTGGGCCAGCGCCAACCCCAACAGCGGCATCGTCAGTTCAGCCGTTTAGCTGGTCGCGGGCGTAAGCGAAGACGGCCTGCAAGTCGAGGGTGAAGCCGGGCAGCAGATCGCCGAAGGTGACGCGGCTGGTGGCGTCGCCGACGAGGGGGGGCTGGCCGGGGGCGTGGAGTTCGACGGTTTCCTTGACGCTGTTGAGGATGAGGACGACCGTGCCAGCGCTCAGGTAGTGGGTGACTTTGTGGCGG
Organism: Anaerolineae bacterium; assembly: GCA_034432435.1. Taxonomy (GTDB): domain Bacteria; phylum Chloroflexota; class Anaerolineae; order Aggregatilineales; family Phototrophicaceae; genus JANWYT01. The sequence goes on along the minus strand of DAOUBS010000094.1, from coordinate 4,782 downwards.
AGCAACTCATGCTCGCGGGCGGTGTCGGACGAGATGATCTCAACGGCGAGGTCAGGCGGGAGGGGGTTGTAGCCTTCGCGGACGGGGCGGCGCTGACGCTCAACGCGGACGAAGGCGACATCCGGGGCGTAGCGCTCCTCACGCGAATGCTTTACGGCCAGTATAGCACACGATCACGTCAGCAGGTCGCGGATGGCTTGGGGCAGCGCCGCGCGGTCGACGGTCACTTCGTGGCCGTCCGCCAGCCGTTTGACGCGCACCGTGCCGCTGGCGATCTCGTCCTCCCCCAGCACGACCACCAGCGGGATAGCCTTCTTGTCGGCGTGGGCGAACTGGCTGCCGAGCTTGTACTTGCCGTCGCTCATGTAGAGTTCGGCGCGGATGCCCGCTTGGCGCAGTTCAGTCACCGCGCGCAGGCTCTCAGGCTGGGTCGCCTCGTTGAAGACCGTCACCAGCGCCTGAACGACTGTGCCGCCGATGTGGGCGGGGTAGAGGTTCAACTCGTCCATCACGTCGATGATGCGCTCAATGCCGAGCGATGTGCCGCTGGTGGGCAGGCTCTCTTTGCGGAACATGCTGATGAGGGTGTCATAGCGCCCGCCGCCGTTGATGCTACCCAAGTTGGGGGACGTGATGACTGTCTCCCAGATCGGGCCGGTGTAGTAACCTAGCCCGCGCACGGTCGTGTAGTCGAACTGGTAGTGTTGGGGGGGCACGCCCATGATCGCGAGATACTCGGCCAGCGCGCGCATCTCGCGCAGGCCTTCTTGGGCGGCGGGGATGCCCCCTAATGTGCGCTCTAAATACGCTAGATCCGCGTCGATGCTGCCTTGATTGGCGGTGATGAAGTCGATCATGCGGGCGACCACGTCGGGGGCGATGCCGCGCGTCTCAAGCTCTTGCTGCACGCCTGCCGCGCCCACCTTGTCGAACTTGTCCACGCTGCGGTAAAGGTCGGGGAGCTGCGCGTCAGGCACGCCGGAGTAAACGCCCATCGCCGTGAGCAACTTGCGGTTGTTGACCTTCATCACGAACTGCGGGAAGCCCAGCCGCTGCAGGGCGGTGATCGTTAGGCTGATGAGTTCAGCGTCAGCGGCCATGCTGGCGACGCCCACGATGTCCGCGTCACACTGGTAGAACTCGCGGTAGCGGCCCCGCTGCGGGCGTTCGCCGCGCCAGACGGGGGCAATGTGATAGCGCTTGAACGGGAAGCGCAGCTCGTTCTCATACTGGGCGACGACGCGCGCCAGCGGCACAGTTAGATCGTAGCGCATGGCGAGCGGGTCTTTGTCGCTGCGGCCATGCTGCGCCTCAAAGATGAGCTGTTCGGCGTCCTCGCCGTACTTGCCGAACAACGTCTCGCGCAGCTCCAACGTGGGGGTTTGCAGCGGCTCGAAGCCGTAGAGATGAAACACCTCGCGCACGACCCCGAACACGTACTCACGTTTGAGCATGTCTGCCGGCAAAAAATCGCGGAACCCTTTGGGGGTGCGGGGCTTCATCTGAGACATCGCGCTATCCTGACCTGTGCGTGAGTGAACGTCAAAAACGCGCCTAATTCTAGTATTGGCTGCGTTCAGCGCAAGTGCCGCTCGACGCGCGTCAACAGGTCGTTGGTTCGCTTCTGCTGCATCAGCAGCGCGTTGAAGTACTGGAACACCTGCGCCGTGATGACCAAACTGCCGCCGATCACCGCGCCGACCACCCCGATGAGCACGACCGCGCTCGTCACCCCGATAGTGGCCGCGCTCACGATCATGCCGATGAGCGTCAGCAGCAGCGTCACCCCGGCGGCGCTGTAGGCCAGCACCGCCGCGCGCGGCATCGCGCCGGGGCGCGCCTCCGGCTCGAACATCGGCAGGGCTGGGGGCAAGGTGGGCTGCCCCCCAAGCTGGACGGTCGTCACGCGCTGGCTGTCGCCGCTGCCGAGCAGGCCGCTGAAGGTGGGGCCGCTCTCGACCTCGACGTCATCCGGGGCGATCTCGTCCAGCTTGGCGAGCCACTTCTGCGCGCGCGGCTCGCGCGGGATGGTGTTCAGCAGCAGGCGCGCCAGCCCGTAGTTCTTGGCGAGGATCGCGTCACGCGCTTGTTTGAGGATGTCCAATTCAGTAGTGGTCATACTGTTCCAAATTGCATCTAGACCTACAGACGTGTCATGATAGTAACACGAATTGAAGTAGTTGACAGCTAAAATGTGCTTCTTCAACTTGCTTGTTCATGACTGTTTCAACTAGGAGAGCAGACTATGACAACCATGCAGTACCGCAACCTAGGCAGCGCGGGGATGAAAGTGAGCGCGATTTCGCTGGGCGGGTGGATCAACTGGGGCGAGGGCAAAGTGGCCGAGGACATCGCCGAGCAGATCGTGATCAAAGCCTACGAAAGCGGCATCAACTTCTTCGACCTGGCCGATATCTACGGACGTGGCAAAGCTGAGGAACAGATGGGCGCGACGCTGAGCCGCTATCCACGCCACACCCTTGTCATCAGCACGAAGGTCTACTGGCCGATGAGCGATGACATCAACGATCGCGGCCTCTCGCGCAAGCACATCATGGAGAGCATCACCAAGAGCCTCAAGCGCCTCGGGACGGACTATGTGGATATCTACTTCTGCCACCGGCCAGACCCAAACACGCCAATGCGCGAAACCGTCTTGACGATGCACAACCTCGTAGAGCAGGGGCTGGTGCACTACTGGGGCACGTCTGAATGGAGCGGGGCACAGATCATGGAGGCCTACGCGCTGTGTGAGCGTTACGGCTGGCACTTGCCCCAAGTCGAGCAGCCGCAGTATTCGCTTGTGCACCGCGAATTCGTCGAGAAGAACGTGATGCCGGTCACGCTGCCGCGCGGGGTCGGCCTCGTGCCGTGGTCGCCGTTGGGGCAGGGCGTGCTGACTGGCAAATATGATGACGGCGTGCCGCAAGGAACGCGCTTCGAGCGCGAGACATGGGCCGCCGAGCGCTATCTGACGGAACGCAACATCGGGCGCGTGCGAGCGATGAAAGCCATCGCCGACGAGCTGGGCGTGACGCGGGCGCAGCTCGCGCTGGCGTGGGTGCTGGCCAACCCCAACGTCAGCAGCGCCATCGTCGGCGCGACCAAAGTCGAGCAGCTTGAGGAGAACTTGAAAGCGCTGGAGGTCAAGCTCAGCCCTGAGCACAAGCAAAAGCTGGATGACTTGTTTGCTTATTGATCGTGAGCGACACGGGGCGCAGCTTGCTGCGCCCTGTAGGGAGGATGCCTTGTGCGAGATCGGTTGTTGATCGCCTATGGCCTGCTGCTGCTGCTCGCCCTCGGCTCGTATGCGCTGCTGGGCTGGCATGTGCGTATGCTGGCAGATGACTACTGCACGGCGGCTGAGGGGCTGGCGTTCGGGCCGATGGGGGCGGCGGTTTTCAACTACAACAACTGGTCTGGCTTGGTGGTGAACGCCTTTATCAAAGGGGCGCTTGCACCGATGCAGCCGGCTTACCACCAAGTGCAGACGTTGATCTTGCTGGTGGCGCTGTTCGGGGCGTTGTGGTGGTTGGTGCGCGAGGTGGGGACGGCGCTGGCGCTATCCACGCTGCGCCGCTTCAGCGGTCTAATTGCGCTGCTGCTGCTGCTGTTGCTCGTCTACACCGCCCCGAGCGCTAGACTGTTCTACTGGCACGCGGTCATCATCGCATACAGTCTGCCAACCGCGCTCATCATTGCGTCCGCTGCGCTGCTTATCCGATGGAGCAGAAACGACTATCAACGCGCGGGACGCCACGCGGCGGCCTTGATGCTCGTGGCGGCTGTCTTGATGGGCACAGCCAACACGTTCTTTCTGCCGTTGATGGGGGCGCTGGCGCTGGGGGCGATCTACGCGGTGTGGCGCGTGCCGCTTGCGAAGCGCCGCGCTGTCCTGAGCGTGATCGCAGCAGTGGGCGTGACGGCGCTCGTGGCGTTTGCGGTGGTGTTTACCGCGCCCGGCAACGCAGTGCGGCAGGCGCAAATCTTGGCAACGAGCGGCTTCACCACGCCGAGTATCGGCGAGCTAATCCTGCTGACTTTCAGGAACGCTTTTTCTTATCTCATCTTCCCCTACTTTTACACGATCATCTACGCGCTGCTGGCGCTGTGTGTGGGAGCAGTCGGCACGCTAGCGCTGGGGGGAGAGGACGCCAAACGCATTGCGCGCTTCCCCATCAGCCGCCGGGCGTGGGTCGATGCGCTTGCCATCGCAGCCCTGGTTGCGGGGGTGGCATTGGCTACAATTGCCACCACCAGTTACGGCGTTGGCCAGCTCGTCTGGCACACGATGTTTTTCCCACGGGTGGCGCAGGCCTTGTGTATGGTGGCGGTGGGGTACATGCTGGCGGTATGGTTGGCGCGGCGCGGCTTCCCGTCGGCGCAGATCAAGCAGCGACCCGCCTACCGCGCGATGCGCCTGACGCTGATCGGGCTGCTGGTGACGCTGCCGCTGGGGGCGCTGGGCAACAACCTCAGCCACCTGCCCAACTTTCAGGCATACGCCCAAGACTGGGACGCGGTGCACCAGATGATCTTGTCGGAGGTGGCGGCGGGCAACCGCGGCGCGATTGAAGTGCCGCCTTATCGCTACTCGCTGGCGGCGCTCTTCTACTTGGACGACATCGACCAGCCAGACGGCTTCACGCGGCTGTGCGCAGCAGGCTTCTACGGCGTGCAGGACATCCTCGTGCCGCCTGTCTTAGAGCCGCCGCGCGTTGGTTTTCAACAGGGCAATCAGCCATAATGGGACACACCATACAATTAGGAGATCGATCATGA
>DAOUBS010000093.1:0-3390 GCA_034432435.1 Anaerolineae bacterium | reverse complement strand
TGCAGTACTCATGGGATGACAATCGCTACATTTTTGAGAATCCATTCTTTCAAGGGTTCCCCGGCACGCTGGGCGCGATGTTCACGCAGCCCTACTTTGGCGCGTTCTTGCCACTGACAATGTTAGCGTATGCCCTGCAATATCAACTATTTGGGTTTGAGGTGCAGGGCGGCTATTTTCTTGTAAACATGCTGTTGCATGCTTTAAATGGTGTGCTAGTCTACCGGTTTTTGACACGCTTCACGGGGCATCGAGGCGTGGGGCTGCTGGCGGCGGTGCTGTTTGTGGTGCACCCCGTCAACGTGGAGAGTGTGGCGTGGGTGTCTCAGTTGAAGACCACGCTGAGCATGACGTTCTTCTTGTTGGCGTGGCTGACCCACATTGAGGCTAACGAGCGCCGCGTAGGTACGCCGTACCTTGTGCTGTCGTGGGTATGGTTTGCATGTGCAATCTTCTCTAAGCAAACTGCCGTGGGCGGGGTAGTGTTGTTTGCGCTGTATGACCTGTGGACGGGCTACAGCCGCAACTTCATCCGCGTTGGGCTGCGCAATCTGCCGTATGCGCTGGTCGGCATCGTTGGCGTGTACACGATCTTGACGGCGCATACAGAAGTAGGCGGGATCAAAGCCCCGTGGGGCAGCACGCTGGCGGAAAACATCGCGCTGCAGCTGCGCGTAACGGCGGATTATGTGGGGGCGGTGCTGCTGCCGTTGAACCTCAACAACATGTACATCTACACACAGCCTGAGGTCATGGGCAACCTGCCCTTGCTGGTGGTGGGATTGTTGGTTTTGTTAGGGCTGGTGGCCTTCGCGGTCGTTCAGCCGTTGGGGCGCCCTTTCTGCGCGTTGGCTTCGCTGTGGGTGGTGATGACAATGCTGCCAACGTCCAACATCATCCCGATTGCCATTCAGCGGGCGGATCGCTATCTCTACTATCCATCGGTGATGATCTTCATGGCGTTTGCGATGGCTGCCTTCCTCATCTGGGAGCGGTTTCGCGCGCCGACGCAGCGCTATGTGTTGGTGGGCGTGGCGACGGGCTACGTGGCGATGATGTGCGTCATGGCGTTCATGCGCACCAGCGTCTGGGCAGACACGCAAACGCTGTGGCGCGACCATCTCACGGACTATCCCAACAGCCAGACGGGCCTGCTCAACTTGAGCGTGGGCTACTTCAACGATGGGGATCTGCAGAACGCCTTTCAAACGCTCACGCGCCTCGTTCAGATCAACCCCAACCACTACCGCGGGCATCGCTTGCTGGGGCTGACTTATCTGCGCGCTCAGCAGTATACGAACGCGATCACAATTCTGGAGCGTGCCCGTTCGCTTGCGCCGAATGGCGTGATCGACTTTGGCGCCCAGCTTGGGGCGGCCTACTTTGAAGAGGGGCTGCGGCTGTTCAATCAAGGGGATTATGTCAACGCGCTGGTGCGCTATAACCAGTCACTGGACTACGTTCCTGCGGATCGTGTGCCGGTGGTGCTCAACAACGTGGGGTTCACCTTGCAGAAGGCGGGCCGGCTTGAAGATGCCGTGTTGGCTTTCAACGCTGCGTTGGAACTGCGGCCAGACTATCCGTTGGCGCTCGTCAACCTTGCGGAGACGCTGCTGCTGCAAGAAAATTACGAGGCAGCGCGCGATCGGTATGAGCAGGCCATCGCGCAGGGCGTTCGGCTGGACGCGCGCGGCTTTAGCAACTTGTGCCTTGCAAAGGCGGAGATGCGCGACGACTTGAACGCCACTCTTCAGCACTGTCAGACCGCGCTCACCGCAGAGCCAAACAACGCCGCGTTCATGGCGCGCACGGCGCACGTGCTGCTGCTCTACAATCAGAACAACGCCGCGCGGCAGGTGGCCGCTCGGAGCCTGCGCCAGCAGCCTACTTCACTGGGCTATCGCACGCTTGGGGATGCGCTTATGCGCACTGGGGACGCCACAGGCGCGGCAGAAGCCTATCGGCAGGCGCTGCTGCTCGACCCGAACAACCCGCGCGCACAAGCTGGCTTGGCAGCGTTAGGTGAGCAGCCATGACATCCCTCGTGGAGTGCGTCCCGAACTTCTCAGAGGGGCGCGATGCGCATGTGATCGCCCAGTTGGCGGAAACCGTCCGCGGTGTGCCGCGCGTGCGCCTGCTGCACGTCACCAGCGATTACGATCACCACCGCAGCGTGTTAACGTTCGTAGGTGAGCCGGAGGCAGTCCTTGAAGCGGCCTTCCGCGTGGTTCATGTTGCCGCTCAACTCATTGACCTCAACCAGCATCAGGGACAGCATCCGCGCATGGGCGCGGCGGATGTCGTGCCGTTCGTGCCAATAGGTGAGACTACCCTTGATGCGTGCGTTGAGTTGGCGCATCGCCTCGGGGCGCGGGTCGGGGCTGAGCTAGGCCTGCCAGTGTACCTGTATGAGGCAGCTGCGCAGCGCCCAGAGCGTCGGCTGCTATCAGAGGTGCGGCGTGGGGGCTATGAGCGGCTGCGCGAGACGATTCATCTGCCGGAGCGCGCGCCGGACTATGGGCCAGCGGTGGTTGGCCCAGCCGGGGCGGTCATCATTGGCGCGCGCCTGCCCCTGATCGCCTACAACGTCTTCTTGAAGACTGATGATGTGTCAATTGCCCAGCGGATCGCCCGCGACATCCGCGAGAGCGGCGGCGGGCTGCGCGCGGTGCGTGCGTTGGGGCTGCTGGTAGGCGGCCAAGCGCAGGTGAGCATGAACCTAACGGATTATCGGGTGACGCCGCTGCATGAAGTGATGCAGGCAGTTTCGACGCTTGCATCTCAACACGGCGTAGACATAGACCGCTCTGAGTTGATCGGGCTGCTTCCTCAGCAGGCGGCTCTGGGTGCGCTGGCCGCATACTTGAAATTGCCCGCGCTGCCCCCTGAACAAATACTCTACGACAATTATCTGCTAGAAGGTTAAATTCACCTGTTGTGCATTCGTATGTCGCGCCAGTAGTAAGTATAATCCAATTGTATTTCTCTAAAACACCAGAGCAACCGTCCTATGGAATCTTCGTTACCGCTCGTCCTTGTTGTAGATGACAATGAAATGAACCGCGATATGCTAGGGCGGCGACTGCAGCGTCAACACTGCGAAGTAGTCATGGCAGAAAATGGCGCAACCGCGCTGGAAATTGTTAGGACGCGGCCTTTTGATCTGGTGCTGCTGGACATTATGATGCCGGGGGTCAGTGGGTATGAAGTGCTGGAGCGCATGAAGACTGACCCCGCGCTCAAGCACATCCCCATCATTATGATCTCAGCCGTAGACGACATCGACAGTGTGGTACGCTGTATTGAGTTGGGAGCTGAGGACTATCTGTTCAAACCGTTCAACCCTGTGCTGCTGAAGGCGCGCGTCAGCGCTGTGCTGAGCCGTCGCGC
>DAOUBS010000092.1:0-8933 GCA_034432435.1 Anaerolineae bacterium | reverse complement strand
CCACAACAATCGTATTGTTTGCTGACCTACCGATGTTAACCACGGGATCAACCAGCGGAATCATCCTCGTGCCAATCAGCAAATGCATTGCAGGAACAGCCTGCTGCGGCACGACAGCGATTGGCGACATCATCGCCGTGGACGACGCATCGCTGCTGTGGTCGCTGTACACGACGACATCGCTCAACGCGAGCTGCGGATCAGCCGCAAACAAGAGTGTGGGCCGCCCCTCCAAGTGATAACCTGAGCGCGCTGACAGATCGATGATCTGCGGCACAAGCGCATCGATCAGCTCTTGCTCTGCCACAGCAAACCGCTCATAGTTCTGCGGGTGCATGTGAATCCGGTAGCGGTCAGGGGCAGCTGGCTTGCCGCCAACGACCACTGCCGGTCGTAAGTTCGACTGCATGCTGCGCGCCAGCTTTACCGCAAGATCATGAGCGCTCACTGGTCGACGGAAAAGCTGCGCAAAGGCGTTTTCGACAAGCCTTTCCAACGCACTCTCTAGCTTTGTCAGGTTATTGCCATTTCCCATGAGCTTCACTTTGAGCACAATGCCGCATGCTTTTGGATTATACTGTCTATTTGACCGTTCAACATAGACGATGGCCTATCGACTGTCAAGCGACGGCTTCACGCACTGTTATCTTATGAAACGCTTGTCCGGACCTTGAACCAACAATTGACTATTGACAGGCCTGCCCCTACAATGCGTCATTCGATGTTTGTGCATGTGAGCGTAACCAGCGTATGTTTGAGAGCCTCTCGCAACGATTGCAAAGTACCTTCGACAAACTCGGCAAAGGCGGCAAGGTCAGCGAGCAAGACGTGGCCAACGCCATGCGCGATGTTCGAATGGCACTGCTAGAAGCCGATGTCGCGCTGCCGATCGTCAAGGACTTTGTCAGCCGCGTTCGTGAACGCGCCATCGGCGCAGAGGTGCACAAAAAACTGCGCCCTTCCGAGCAGGTCATCAAGATCGTTCACGAAGAACTCATTGCCACCCTCGGGGAACCGGGCCGGCTGAACTTCTCCGGCAGCGTGAAGCCCCATGTCATCATGATGATCGGGTTGCAAGGGTCCGGCAAGACGACCAGCGCCGCCAAGCTCGCCATGTACTTGCGTAAGGAAGGCCGTCAGCCGTTCCTGATTGCCGCCGACACGTATCGTCCTGCTGCTGTTGATCAGTTGGTGACCCTCGCCAAGCAGACGAACATCCCCTACTACGAGGAGGGCGTGAAGGCCAGCCCGCCCGACATCGCCAGCCGCGGCTTAGAGGCCGCGCGCAAACAGAACGCTACCGTCGCCATCATCGACACGGCAGGTCGCCTCCAGATCGATGAAACGCTGATGCGTGAGCTGGAGGAAATCAAACGCCGCACCAACCCCGCGGAGATCTTGCTGGTAGCAGACGCCATGACCGGCCAAGAGGCCGTCAACATCGCCACCGGCTTCAACGAACGGCTTCAGATCACTGGCCTGATCCTCACGAAGGTCGACGGCGATGCGCGCGGCGGCGCTGCCCTCTCGATGCGCGCGGTGACCGGTGTGCCGATCAAGTTCATGGGCACGGGTGAAAAAATCAGCCTCGACACGCTGGAACCCTTCCACCCTGACCGCATCGCCGATCGCATCCTCGGCATGGGCGACGTGATGTCTCTCATCGAGCGCGCTGAACAGCTCTATGAAGAGGAAGAGGCGCTCAAACTCCAGAAGAAAATGATGGAGAATGAGTTCACGCTGCAAGACTTTCTCGAGCAGCTTCGCAAGATTCGCAAGATGGGGCCGATCAGCCAGCTCATGGGCATGATTCCCGGCATGAGCAAGATGCAGATGCAAGGGCAGATCAAAAACGAGGACATCGAGGCGCGCCTCAAAAAAGTGGAAGCGATCATCAGCTCGATGACCCCCAAAGAGCGCGAGCGCCCACTCAAGATCCTCAACGCCAGCCGCAAGAAGCGCATCGCTGCCGGCAGCGGCTACGAAGTACGCGATGTCAACGAGGTGCTCAAACAGTACCAGCAGATGCAGAATATGATGCAGATGCTGCGCAAAGGTAAATTCCCCAAAATCCCCGGCCTGACCGACGACATGGGGTTCTAGTCTGATCTCAAGAAGGAGCAAACAAGCAGCATGGTCAAAATCCGCCTGACCCGCACGGGTTCCAAGTTTCAAGCCTCTTACCGTATCATCGTGACCGACAGCCGCCGCCCACGTGACACTCGTCCGATTGAGGTGCTCGGCTTCTTCAACCCACGCACACGCCCATCGACCGAAGTCGTGGACGAAGCTCGCGCCCTCTATTGGCTGAGCGTAGGCGCGCAGCCCACCGAAAGCGCTGAGAATATCCTTAAGCGGCTCGGCACGCTGGATCGATTCGCGCGCATGAAGAAGGGTGAACCCGTTGAAGCGTTGGTCGCTGAAGCCGAAGCCAACCGCAAACCGCTGCCCGATCAGCGCACCAACTACCCAGCGCCTGAGGCTGGCGCACCCAAGACGAAAAACAGCAACCGCGTAAAAGCTCAATCCTAGTTACGCGCTGAAAGGCCTGCATCATGAGTGAAGATTTGATTCGCTTCATCGCTGAACATCTGGTCAACGACCCCTCAGCCGTGCAAATTGTGACCCGTGAAGCAGGCAAGAGCGTTGTCATCGAGCTGCGCGTGGACAAAGCCGACATGGGCCGCATCATCGGCAAAAATGGCCGGGTTGCTAACGCCATGCGCGATCTGCTGCGCGTTGCTACCGAGAACAACCGCAACAGCAAGCGCGTCATCCTAGAAATCGAGTGATGAGAGCGGCGCGGGCAGCCTATCTCCCGCGCCTTTTTGTCCACGATGAACCATCGCCTTCAGCCATTCTATCTCATTGTCGCTGAGGTGCTGCGCCCTCACGGGGTGCGCGGTGAGATACGTGTGCGCATCCTCACGGACTATCCAGAACGCCTCCAACCCGGCAAAACAGTCTATCTTGGGCGCTCCGCCGACCAGCAGCAGGCTGAGTCGCTCGTTTTGTCGCGTGTGCGCTTGCACGAGGACTACGGCATCCTTCAGCTTGAAGGCGTCGATGATCGTAACGACGTCGAACACTGGCGCGGCCTCTTCTTGATGACCCCCATCGCTGAAGCCGTGCCGCTCGACGAGGATGAGTTCTACGCCTACCAACTCATCGGACTCACCCTGCTCGACGAAAGCAGCCGCGTCATCGGTGAAATCCGCGACATCATGGAAACTGGCGCAAACGATGTGCTTGTCGTGTCTAGCAGTGAGTACGGCGAAATCCTCATTCCAGACATCCCAGGCATGTGGATCGAGTTGGACTTTGAGAAGGGGTTCGCAACAGCTCGTCTGCCCGATGGCTTGCTGCCCTCCTCGTAAACCGCTTGACAGCCTCGCACGCTCAGCGCTATCTTCAACAGCATGAGCCAATCGCCACCCATACCACACCAGAACCCACAACATCCTTACTGGTTGGGCCTTTCATTAGTCAAGGGCCTCGGGTATCGCCATTTGTTGCGGCTTGTTGAGGCGTTTGGTAGCCCCAAAGCAGCGTGGGAAGCCCCTCCTAGCTTGCTCGATGAAATTGAAGCGTCCCCTACGTTGAAGGATGCCCTGCTGTCTGCGCGGCACAAGCTAGACCTCGCCAAAGAGATGGCGCGTGTGCAAGCCGCTCAAGCGTACCTGCTGACCTTTGATGACCCGCAGTACCCCGCCAACTTGAAGACCATCGACGCGCCTGCACCGGTGCTCTACGTGCGCGGGGAACTGCGCTCCGCGGACGAGCTGGCCATCACCATCGTCGGGACGCGCTCGGCCAGCAGCTACGGGCGAGAGGCAACGTTCAGGCTCGCACGAGAACTGGCCATGCAGGGCGTGACTATCGTCTCTGGCTTAGCTTATGGCGTAGACAGCGCCGCTCATCACGGGGCGCTTGCTGGCAGTGGCCGCACGATTGCGGTGTTTGGCTGTGGGATTGATCGAATCTATCCCACAGGCAACACAGCCCTCGCTGAGGAAATCCTCGACAAACGAGCAGGCGCATGGATCACCGAGTTCCCCGTTGGCACGCCGCCCTCTGGCAGCAACTTCCCCCGTCGCAACCGCACGATGGCAGGCTTAGCACGTGCTGTCCTAGTCACCGAAGCGCCAGAGGGCAGCGGCGCACTGATCACAGCGGATGCCGCGCTGGAACACGGTCGTGACGTGTTCGCGCTGCCGTCGAACATCCTCAACCGCAGCGGCGCAGGCACAAACCATCTCATCCAAGACGGGGCACGCCTCATCACAGGGGTTGAAGATATCCTCGACGAGCTGCAACTCAAGCCCAGACCGAAATCACGGAAACCGCCAGCAGCAACTCAGTCAGCACCGGCTGCGACACCCCCTCCACAGCCGCTTGCCCCCTCACCTGAATTGACCACAGTCGAAGCGCAGTTAATGAGGTTGTTGACTCCACAGCCCTGCCACATCGATGAGCTGATCCGCCAGAGTCGCCTGCGACCGGATGAAGTCATCTCCGCGATGACCTTACTTGAGCTAAAAGGGCTTGCTAGCATGGTAGGCCCCATGCAATACTGCCGTTCTTAACGGCCTAATCGCTACCGTGGGAATCGTCGACATGGATAATTATTATGCGCTCATTCTAGCTGGCGGAGGTGGCACACGTCTCTGGCCGCTCAGTCGCAAGACCAAACCGAAGCAAATGCTGGCGCTCACAGATGATGTGACGCTGTTCCAGATGTCTGTTCGGCGCTTGCTGCCTCTGTTCCCATCAGAGCGCATCTTCGTCGTCACCGGTGAGGCCTACGTTGAGACGATGAAGCTCGACGCGCCAGAAATACCAACCGAGAACTTCATCGTAGAGCCGTTCGCCCGCGACAGTGGCCCAGCTGTCGCGCTTGGGCTGGCGCACATCCACCATCTGAACCCTAATGCAGTTGTGGCAATGGTGACGGCTGACCATCACATTGCCAACGAAGAGCGCTTCCGCCAAGTGCTGGTAGCGGCATACACGCTCGCCAGCAGCGATAAAATCGTCACACTCGGCATTCAACCCTCTTTCGCGGCAACCAGCTTTGGCTACATTCAACGCGGAACGCGCTTCGGAACGTTTAACGGGTTCGAAGCGTACAAAGCCTTAAAGTTTGTTGAAAAACCAAGCCAACTGACTGCTGAACGGCTCGTTGCCTCTCGTCAATATAGTTGGAACAGCGGGATGTTCATCTGGTCAGCACAGCGGGGCTTGAACGAATTCGAGTGGCAGCAGCCGAACCTTGCCCACCACATTCACTGCATCAAAGAACAAATCGGCCAGCCTAATTATGACACCACTCTGCGTGAACACTGGCCACAGATCACCAAAATTTCGATCGACTACGCTATCATGGAAAAGGCCGAAGACATGATGGTGATCCCAGTCGACATCGGGTGGAGCGACATCGGAAGTTGGTCATCGCTGTTCGATGTACTCGAAAAGGACGGGCTGAACAACTGCATCCGCGGAGCGCTTGCAGAAAAATACATCCCCCTCCAGTCCAACAACATCATGGTTCGCAGTGACCGGCTCATTGTGGCCATTGGCGTTCAAGACTTGATCGTGATAGAAACAGAGGACGTCCTTATGATCTGTCATCGTGACCACACGCAGTCAGTCAGAGATGTCGTACAAGAACTGGCCGATGGTGGATACACAAATTACTTGTGATCAATCGCTATGAAGTCGCCGCACACGAGCAACGAGCAACCGTCAACCCAACGAATCAATGGAACAGTGATGAGCGAACCTAGACAAGCCTACTGCATGCGATGCAAGACCAAGCGCGATATGGTCAACCCTGTTGCTACTTTTTCAGCCACAGGAACCGCCATGACGCGTGGTGTATGTGCAGTCTGTGGGGCTAATCTTTCTATCATGGGGGCCACACCTGCCCACGAAGGGCTAGAGAAACCACACCCTGCCCCGCGCGCCCAAAACGCATCAAAAACCACAAAAACCGCTAAGAGCGCGAAAGCCGCTGGCAAGAAAGAAACCGGCACGAAGAAAAAATCGGCGGCTGCAAGTCGCAAATCGTCTGGGCGTGCTGCCAGCAGGGCATCCAGCGAGAAAAAGACAACACGTCGCAGCAAGGTTCGCAAGCTCGTAATTGTAGAATCGCCAGCGAAAGCGCGCACCGTGGGCAACTTCCTCGGCAGTGAATACAGCGTGATGGCCAGCAAAGGTCACATCCGCGATTTGCTGGTGTCACAGCTCTCAGTTGATGTCGAAAACGACTTTGAGCCAAAGTATCGCGTGCCGAATGAGAAGCGTGAAACCGTGGCCGATCTGAAGCGCGCCGCCGCCGACGCCGAGGTGATCTACCTCGCCACGGATCCGGATCGTGAAGGGGAAGCCATCGCGTGGCATCTTATGGCCGCCGCAGAGATCCCACCAACACGTGCACAGCGCGTCGTGTTTCATGAGATTACCAAAAACGCCGTCGCTGAGGCGTTCGCGCATCCACGATCGATCGATCAAGACCTTGTGGACGCGCAGCAGGCTCGCCGCATCCTTGACCGCTTGGTAGGCTACAACATCACTGAGCTGCTGTGGGAAAAAGTGCGCAACCGCTTGAGCGCTGGCCGAGTGCAAAGCATCGCGCTTCGGATGGTCGTCGATCGTGAACGTGAAATTGAAGCCTTCGTCCGTGAGGAATATTGGACGATTGACGCTGAACTCGTGAAAAAGGGGGAAACTGGCTCAAAGAGCCACTTCCTCGCCCGCCTTGTGCGCATTTACGACGCCGAGCCAAAGCTCACCTCTGAAGCCGAGACGACCCCACACGTTGAGGCGCTAAAGGCCAGTCAATACGTTGTGAGCGATTACAAAACAGGGACACGCCAGCGCCGCCCGTCTGCGCCTTTCACAACTAGCACGCTCCAACAAGAGGCCTCGAAGCGGCTCGGCTTCACAGCCTCTCGCACGATGAAAGCGGCTCAAGACCTCTACGAAGGCGTTGAGTTGGCCAATGCCGAGTTAGTCGGTCTGATTACGTACATGCGCACCGACAGCTTAACTGTCTCAGCGGATGCGCAGCAGGAAGCTCGCAGCTACATCCTTCAGCGCTTCGGCGCAGATTACGCGCCGACGGAACCACCAGTCTACAAGACCAAAGCCAAAGGCGCGCAAGAGGCGCACGAAGCCATCCGTCCAACTAGCGTCCTGCGCCATCCTGACGACGTAAAAAAAGCCCTCACAAGTGACCAGTTCCGCCTCTACAAGCTCATCTGGGAGCGATTCGTCGCCAGCCAGATGTCCCCAGCGGTTTATGACACCGTGAGGGTTGAGATCACTGCTGGTCCAGCAGGCAGTCCGTCCCCTTATCTGCTGCGCTCATCCGGCAGTCGCATCAAATTTGCCGGCTTCCTCGCCCTTTACGAGGACAGCCGCGACGAGGACGCTGCTGCTGATGACGACGAGAATCGCTACCTGCCGCTCATGGAACTAGGTGAAACGCTGCGCCTCGTGAAAGTGCTGCCAGAACAGCACTTCACAGAACCGCCGCCCCGCTACACCGAGGCGAGCTTAGTGCGCGCGCTGGAGGAGTACGGCATCGGCCGCCCCAGCACCTACGCGCCGACCGTCGGCGTCATCCAAGACCGCGACTACGTCATCAAACAGGACAAGCGACTCGTCCCAACTGAGATCGGAAAAACAGTCAGCGATCTGCTCGTGCAGTTCTTCCCTGAAGAAATGGACTATCAGTTCACCGCCCGCATGGAAGAAGACCTCGACAAAATTGCTGAAGGCCAGATCGAATGGAAGCCCGTGCTGCGGCAGTTCTACACGCCGTTCGAACAGCGCCTGATCGACGCGCGCACACGCATGCCCCGCATCAAACAAGAAGAATACGTCGGGCGCAAGTGCCCCACCTGCCTCACCGGGGACTTGGTGATCAAGTATGGGCGGCGCGGCAAGTTCATCGGATGCTCCAACTATCCTGAGTGCAAACACACAGAACCATACATCGAGCTAACCGGCGTACCGTGCCCACAGTGTGGCCAAGATCACGGTGGCCAGCTTGTTGAGCGCAAAACCAAGCGTGGCCGCACCTTCTATGGGTGTTCGCGTTATCCGTCGTGCGACTTCGCCGCTTGGAAGCTGCCAAGCGCTGTGCCCAATGCCGAGATCAGCACCGAAGATCAACTTCTGCTTTCGTCGTAGACCATTCGATGACGGGGTGCTGAGGGTCGCTTTTGCGTGAACGTTCAGCACAGGCTATACTTCGAACAGGTCATTGAACAGCTTGTTTACGCTGCCACCCTTTCAGAAAGGCTGGACGCTCATGAATCTAAGACGTCGTAACAAACCCGCCGCACCGCAAGCGGTTCCAGCGGCTGCCCCCACAGCCCCTGCACCGCCCAGCGAGCGGCGTCAAAATCCAATTGTGAAGTATCTGAGTGATTCCTACAACGGAATCTACAAGATCCTTCTTGAACCCAACATGCCAACAAAATCAACTGTTGCGCTGTTGGTGGTCGGGCTGTTGATCGGTCTTCTATGGGGATACGGACTCGCCCCGATCGAGTTCGCAGGAGCTAACCCCCATCGCTTGAATCAATCCGCCCGTGATCAGTGGATTTTGATGGCAGCAGGCAATTTCGACCGGCTGTTCTACGACGAAGCTGAAACCGCGCGGCTGCTCGCGCAAGTTGAAAACCCAGCCGCCGCAATCGAACGTCTGCTCCAGAGCGACACGCTCACACCCTCTGATCGAGAGGCCCTCTTGCGAATCCAGCCCATCGCGCAAAACGTTCAAGGAACACCCGCACCGGCTGATCCGGGCTTTTTCGGCAATCTGCTAACGGGCTTGATCGTTCCGCTGCTCATCGTGCTGATTGGCACGCCCATCGTCGTGCTGCTGTGGCGGCTGCTCATCTACGGCAACTTTGTCGCGC
>DAOUBS010000091.1:0-12318 GCA_034432435.1 Anaerolineae bacterium | reverse complement strand
CCAGCAGGGCGCGCTTTTCGCTGTAGTAACGGTAGATCGCGTTGTATTGCGACGAGTTCAGCAGCCCGTTGGCGTATTCCTCAGTCACTTGAGCTAATTTTTGTTGCAGCGCGTGCAATGCGTCCTGTGGTGTCAGCTTCCCTTCAGCAGTCATGAGCGAATGCTTTGCATGATTGTGAACTTATAGCTTTCAAGTGTAGCGAATTTCAAATTTTACGCACATGGGGGTTAGAATCGCTTCGTGTGCGTCTTTCATCCCGCACACAGCAAAAACCGCTATACTGCGGGAGTATATTGGCTTATCTGAGAGATCATGCGAATGACCTTCCATGTCTTGAACCTTGACCTTGACGATGGGCTGATTGCCGCAGCAGGCAAGGCGATGGAGCGTGAGCCAGTGGCCAGCGCATTAGCTTTTCTCAACGCGCAGCCCGGCGACGTCATCCGCCAGAAGCCCGCGCCCACTCGGCAGGACAAAACAGCGACTGAGCCAGTGCTGCGCCGCCCGACCACGCCTCATGAGGAGATGCTGATACAGGCGTATCGCTGGCGGTTTTTGGACGACGCCAACGCGGGGGCAGCTGCGACGGCTGCGCTGTTCGAGAGCGGCTACGGGGTGACGCCTACCGAGACCACGGCAGAGGGACTTCGTCAGTGGACGAGCGCAGTCCAGATTGCCGATTTGCTGCACGCAGAACCGCACTTCGCTCACCAAGCCGCCGCGTGGTATCAAGCGGCTCATGAGCGGCTGACCGCGCTGCATCAAGCAGCTAGCGATTATCTGATCGATCAAGCGTGGTTGCAACTGGCCAAGCTGATCTGGGCGCTGCGCGTCGATGACAGCGCCGCCAGCGTGGCTGCTCTGGAACGTCTCCGCCGCATCGTCGATGAGATCCACCCCGAAGGCTACGTAAAGAGCGTGCTGACGGCGAAAGAATCCGAGCGCAACTTCCAGCAGATGCTGGAGCTAACGGGGGCGCTGTGCCTCGCCGCGGAAGCGGCTGAGCGCGTCAACGGGGGGCTGTGGCGCCATCAAAACCGCGGCGTGGGCATCGGCACGGCGGTCGCCTACGTGGTGTCGTTCTACTTCTACCCGCAGAAGTGGCGCTGGGAAGGGCCGCTGGAGCAGGCGTTCATCGCAGGGGAGTTTGTTCAGCATGGCGCATTTTTGGAGATGGCGGCGCGGCGCGCTCCGCTGCGCGCAACAGATATCGTGCTGGACGACTTGCGCCCGATGTTCAGCCTGTGGTTTGGTGGGCTGACGACCCTCACCCACGGCGCGCCCGCTGAACCAGAGCCGAAAAAACGCCGCTTCCTATGGTGATTCTTACTTGAACCTAGCTGGTGGCCCATGTCTCGGGATGCCCCTACCCCCCCAAAAGGTATAGGGGGGGCTAGCCATCTGGGGCGTGTGGACGGCGCTCGGTCTGAACGATACTGGAATCATCAGATCGTTCAACCGATGGAGTGTGTGTCATGAGTTCCCTATTCAAACAGCTTTCCGACAGTATGGCAGAGACAGTGGCCGCCGTCAGCCCGTCAATCGTGCGGGTGGAGGCGCGCCGACGCTTAGCGGCGACCGGCATCGTATGGTCAGCCGAGGTGGTGGTGACGTCGAATCACGGGGTGGAACAAGAGGATCACTTGTACGTGGGGCTGCACGACGGCACGCGCGCATCGGCCCAACTCGTAGGGCGGGACCCGGCCAACGACCTTGCTGTGCTGCGCGTGCCGGACGGCACGATGACCCCTGCGCAGTGGGGCGACAACAGCACGCTGAAGGTGGGGCATCTCGTGTTGGCGCTGGGCCGCCCGACGGAGGCCGTTCAGGCGACGTTGGGCGTGGTCAGCGCGTTGATCGCCGGGGCGCGCCAAACCGAGGAAGCCCCCAAGAAGCGCAACCGCCGCCAGATGGGGCAGGTGCTCGCCGATGGCTACATTCAGACCGACGTCGTCATGTACCCGGGCTTCAGCGGGGGGCCGCTGCTGAGCGGAGATGGGTTGTTCCACGGGTTGAACACCAGCGGCTTTCGCAGCGGCGCGTCGATCAGCGTGCCCGTGACAACCATCCGCAACACAGTGACGACCCTGCTCACGCATGGCAAGATCAAACAGGGGTACTTGGGCGTAGGCGTGCAGCCGGTGCGGCTGCCTGCGGCTGTCGCCCAGCAGTTAGATCAAGAGACCGGACTGCTCGTGATGAGCGTCGAGAGCGCTAGCCCCGCTGAGGCGGTGGGCGTGCTGGTCGGTGACATCATCACCGCGTTAGACGGGCAGACGACGGAGACGGTCGATGAGCTGCTGCTGACGCTGCACGGCGAGCGCGTCGGCAAGACTGTCAGGCTTGACCTCGTGCGTGGCGGCCAGACAGCCAGCCTACAGGTGACCATCGGTGAGCGGAGCTAGCAGGGCCATGAGCATGTGGAAGCAGATCAACGACGAAGCGGCTGATGTGGCGTCTGTTGTTGCGCGTTCTGTCGTGCAGCTCGTTGGGCAGCAGGGCAGCCTCGGCGCGGCGGTCGTGTGGCGCGCGGACGGGCTGCTCGTGACGAACGCACACGTCGCCGTTGGGCAGCGCGGCGCACGGACGTTGGAGGCCGTGTTCCACGACGATCAGCGTTTGCCAGCGCGCTTGCTGGCTTATGACCTTGAGCGCGATCTAGCCGCCTTGCACGTGGCGCGCGTGGACTTGACCCCCGTCGCGGTTGGCGATTCGTCGCAGCTGCGCGCCGGCGAGTACGTGATGGCGCTGGGTCACCCGTGGGGCGTGGTCGATGGGCTGACCGGCGGGGTGCTGATCGGCAGCGGCACACAGCTGCCTGAAATGCAGGGGCAGGACTGGCTGGCGGTGGATCTGCCGATGCGCCCCGGGCACAGCGGCGGCGCGCTGTTCAACGCCGCGGGGGAACTCGTCGGCATCAACACGTTGATCCGCGGGCCGGAGGTGAGCTTTGCCGTGCCGGTGAACGCGGTCAAGGGCTTCATGCGCAAGGTGCTGGCACAGGAAGCGTCCTTGGCCGGCGTCGTTTAGCCGCTACGGGGCGGGTGTGTTAGTTGCAAACAGAGACGGGGGATTGGCCGTGGGGGGCGATCCCCCGTCGTCGTTGGCGGGAGTGGGCGGCGTGAACTCCTCCCCCCCACCAACGTAGCGCACGCGCCACACGTGCCCATGCAGCCAATCGGCGATCACCAGCGCCCCGTCGTCGTCCACGATCACATCAGAAGGGCGCAGCAGGCCGCTCACGAAGGGCGTGAGCGGGTACGGCTCATCGGGCGTGGCGGCGGCCAGCGCAGGATTGCGCGGGTCAAGCCAGAGGATCATCTGATAGGGCGCGTTCCACAGGGCGATGAAGAGCGTGTCTTGGAAGTTGGCGGGAAACTGCGCCCCATTGTATGCCACGATGCCGCGCGGCAGGGTGTAGGGTGGCAGACTGAGCAGGTCAGGTGGGGGGATGCTGCGGCCGGCGCTCGGCGGGCAGTTGTCACACCCGCGGCTGCGATAGTACGGGAAGCCGTGATGCCCCCCCGCTTGGACGGCCAATACACGGTCACCGATGCCTGAGACAAGGCCGCTGTCAGTGGCGTAGAACGCGCCTGTGCTGTCTTGGGCGATGTCAATCGGGTTGCGGATGCCGCTGGCGAACGTCGTCAATTCGCCGGTTTGCATGTCCACGCGGACGATGGCCGCCTCGAACGGGACCGGGTTCGCCCACGCCTGAAGCTGTGGGTTGGGGCCTTCCCCGCGGTCAGTCAGCGAGCCGATCCCCATGTAGAGCGCCCCATCCTGCCCGAAGAAGAGACCGTTTGGCTGGTTGTCCACCTCGCTGAAGCAGCAGGGCAGGTCGTCGATGAGCAGGCTCAGCGTCGTGTCGGGGTTCAAGCGCCACAGCGAGCCGCCTTGCAGCGGGCTGGTGCGGCTGCTGATGTACAGCTCGGCGGTGTTGGGGCGGAACGCCAACCCGAACGGCGAGTAGAGCGTAGGCGTCAAGCGGCGGATGCCCTCCGGCGTGAGACGCCAAACCGCGCCGGTGAGCGTGCCGTTCTCTAACACGGTGGCGTAGAGCGCCCTATCTGGCCCGTAGGTGATCTGGTTCACTTGGCCGGGGAACTGGCCGACGAACTCTAACGCGAAGCCCGACGGAACGCGAATGCGACGCTGCCACTCGTCGATCTGGTCGGCGCAGGGGAAGTCCCCACATGACCAGCCGAAGGCGGCGCTGGCGGTGGGCGGCGTCAGCGTGATGGGCGGCGGCGCAGTCGGCGGGAGGCGCGTAGCCGTCGGGCTGGGGGCTACTGTGGCCGTTGGGGTGGCGCTGGGGGTGAGGGTGAGCGTCGGAGTGGCGCTGGACGTTTGGGTTATGGTCGGGGTGGATGTGAGCGTGGCCGTGGCGCTGGCAGTCTGTGACGGTGTGACGCTGGGCGTGGCTGTGGCTGGCTCTGCTGCGCTGGGGGTGGCGTCTATCGGCAGGCTGATGGGTGTGATGGTCGGCGCTGGTGTCTGCGTCGGGGTGAGGGTGGGGGCGGCTTGCGCGGCGCAGGCGCTCAAGCACGCTGCGATGATGCAGAGCAGAACAAGCTTTGTGAGATGAGGAACGATCACAAGAGTACCTTTGGGGCGTTTTGAGCAATGCATACGCAAAAACTGTTATAATACATCGTGAATACTTTTGCGATGGAGACGTGCTTATGAGGGGATGGATACGCGCAGGGCTGATGGGCGTGGCGGGTTGGCTGCTGGCAGTGCTGGCGCTGACCCCTGCTGTGACAGTCGAAGCACAGGCGCAGTTCGGCACAAACTGGACGGCGCAGTTTTTCAACACCACAGATCTAACAGGCCCTGTGGTGGGAACTGCTGCTTACCCCACCGGCATCAACCAGACGTGGCCGGATGGCTTCCCACGGGATGGGGCAAACAATATCGTCCCCGGGGTCAACAACAACAACTACTCGGCGCGGTTCACCACCGTTCAGACGCTGCCCGCGGGCAACTACACCTTCATCTTGACGTTTGATGACGGGGTGCGCTTCAAGATCGACAGCACGATCGTGATCGACGACTTTCAGGGCGGCTCGGTGCGCACGCGCCAAGCGGCGGTTGCGCTTACCGGTGGAACCTACACCCTCACCGTCGAATACCTTCAGGTCATCAACGAGGCAGTGCTTCAGGTGAGCTGGTTAGTGGGGGCCGGGGGGACGCCGAGCGTCACCGGCCCGACGCCGACGCCCGCCCCGATTGCGACGGGGCAGGTGGTGCGGGTGCGCGGGCTGGCGGTGCGCACCGGCCCGTACGTCGGCGCGTCCTTAGTCGGCGTGGCACGCCCAGGCACGCAGTATACGCTGCTGGCCAAGAACAACAGCGAGGGGCCGTTCACTTGGTATCTCATCCAACTGACGGAGACGCGGCGCGGCTGGGCCAGCGGACGCTATCTTGAGGTGGCAGGCAACCTAGACGCGATCCCCTTCCAGAACACGATTTTTGACCAGATCGACGGCGCGCCAGACATCGGGGTGATCGGCCAGACCCGCTCAGTGATGAACATCCGCGCGCGACCGAGCGAGCGCACCGCGCTGCTTGGCCAAGTGCCGTGGGGCGATCAAGTGTCGATCATCGGGCGGACGCGGCAAGGCGGCAGCGACTTCTGGTATCAGATCCGTTACAACGGGATCGTCGGCTGGATCTTGGCGGGCTTCGTCCGCGTGCGCAGCGGGTTCATCGACGCTGTGCCGGTGCGTTAGCCATGCGCCGCCTCATTGCGATCTGGGCTGTCATTGGCGTGGTGGGGGCGGTCAGCGCCCAGAACCGCCCTTCCCCACTCACGCCGCCGCCGATCCTCGTTCCAGAGGTGATCAACGTCTTCCCGCACGACGGTCGGGCCTTCACGCAAGGCTTGCTCTGGCACGACGGCAAGCTGTACGAGAGCACTGGCAAGCGCGGCTTCTCCTCGCTGCGTGAGGTCGATCTGACGACAGGCGAGGTGCTGCGCCTGGTCAACGTCAGCCGCCCTGAGGAAGAACTTACCGGCGACAACCCCCTGCCGGATTACTTTGCGGAGGGGTTGGTGCTGCTGGATGATCGACTCATTCAGTTGACATGGACGGAGGGCGAGGCGTTCGTCTACGACCTGGCGACGTTCGAGCGCGTCGACACGCTGACGTATGCAGGAGAAGGCTGGGGCATCTGCTACGATGGGCGCTACCTGTTCATGAGCGACAGCACGTCCTACCTGCAAGTGCGCGATCCTGAGACGTTCGAACTCATCGTCAGCTTCGGGGTGTTGTTCGTCTCGCGCAACAACCAGACGGGCGAAACCCGCGTAGACCTGATCCCTGCGCAGCTGCTAAACGAGTTGGAATGCGTCGGCGATTACATCTACGCCAACCTGTGGCAGACTGACTTGATCGCGCAGATCGACAAGCGCAACGGGAACGTCGTGGCGTTCATCGACGCGAGCAGCTTACTGACCGACGCCGAGATCATCGCTGCTCGGACGCGCGACCCGGGCGCGACGCTCAACGGGATCGCCTACAACCCCGAGACGGAGACGTTTTTCCTCACCGGTAAGATGTGGGACAAGCTGTTTGAGGTGCGCTTCGTGCCCGCGCGGCGCTAGCAAACCACCATCAGAGGGTAGGGCGTATGCCCTGCCCTTTTGATTTACGGCATGTCGTAGACGGCGACGGCGTTGTCCAGCCCGACCGCCAACCGTCGCCCGTCGAGCGAAAGCGTCATCCCCCACACCTGCGCGCCCTCGGCGTTGGCCAGCGCCAGCGTCTGGCCGTTAGCCGCGTCGAGGATGCGCACAACGTTGTCTGCGGTGAGCAGGACGAGGCGGCCGTCGCGGCTGTAGACGAAATCGCGCACGGCGTCGGTGGTGATGATGCGTTCGACGAGCTGATTGCGGGTTGGATCCCAGATTTCCAGCGTGCCATAGGCGATGGCGATCTGATTGGTTGGCGTGAAGCCGATCTGATACGGCTCGACGTCGTAGCCCGTTAGCACACGCCCCACCAATTCCCCGGTGATGATCGACGTGATCATGACAGTGGAGGGATAACTCAGCCACGCCACGAGCTGGCCGTCTGGGCTGATGGCGGCGCGGGCCGGGTCGCCTGGGGCGGCTGTTTCGTCCGTCACGATGAAGGTCACTTCGTTGCTCATCCCAGACCAGATGAGCAAGCCGCTCCAATCAGCGCTGACGAAGTGTGCGCCATCCGGGGCGAACAGCAGCAGCGGCGCGCTCTCATGGCCGAGGATGCTGTCGTTCAGCGCGAAATCGGGCACGTCGTAGCGGTCGATGCTGCCGCTGTATGTGCCCGCGTAAAGCTGTGGTAGGAAGGGGTGCAGCGCGGCGCTGTAGAATACTTCGCCCTCGCGCGTGATCGTGCGGGTTTCGCCGTTGGCGTACCATTGCAGCGCGGTGAGGCCGAAGGTGGCTTCATCGGTCGAGGCACTGACGACGACTAGCTGCCGTCCGTCACCGCTGAAGCTGAGGCTGTAGGGGGCGTTCTGCTGGGTGGGCAGCACCGTGTGGGGCGTAAGCGCTGGCGGGGTGGGTGTCGCCTGCTGCGCCAGCGCGAAGGGCGTCAGAATGAACAAGATCAACAGTTGCACAAATTTTACCATCATCATGAGGAACGCTCGCGGGGGTAGCTGGTCAAAGAGAAGACGCCGTCCGTGGTGACGACCATGTCATCCTCGATGCGGACGCCGCCCACGCCGGGGATGTAGATGCCGGGTTCAATGGTGAACACCATGCCCGGCTCAAGCACGGTGTCCTCGCCGCTGGCGATCTGAGGCAGTTCGTGGCCATCCAGCCCCAGCCCATGGCCGGTGCGGTGGGTGAAGTACGACCCGAAGCCTGCTGCTTCGATCACGTCGCGGGCAGCTTTGTCTACTGCGCCCCATGTGACGCCGGGGGCAGCCACGGCGCGTGCGGCGGCGTTAGCCGCGTAGACCGCATCGTACATCGCCTTGACTTGCTCGCTCACTTGGCCGCGTAAGAACGTGCGCGTGATGTCTGAGGGGTAATGGTTGACTTTGCAGCCGAAGTCGATCAAGAGGATGTCGTCCTCTTGGAGCGTGTGATCGCCCGGGGTGCCGTGTGGGAGGGCGCTGCGCGCGCCAACGAGCACGATCGGCTCAAAGGCGACGTCGTGTGCGCCGCGCTGGCGCTGTTCTTCCATCAGCCGCTGAGCGATTTGCTTCTCTGTCATGCCGGGGCGCACCCATCCGAGCAGCGCGTCCAGCGCCAGCTCGCTGATGCGCACGGCCTGCTGCATCGCGTCGATCTCGTCTTGGGTTTTGATCGCGCGGAACAGCAGCAGGTCGCGCCCGACGTCACGGATGCGCTCTGCGGGCAGGCCAGTCGCGTTCAGCGCGAGATACTCAAACACGCGCATTGTGTAGCCGTCGACGCCCAACACGCCCGCTCGATCAAGGCCTGTTGCGCCGATCAACTCGCGCATCGCATGGGTGTAGCCTTCGGTATCCGTCCATGTGATGAGATGGGCGTGGGGCAGCGCCTCGCGGGTTTTGCCCGCCTCCAGCAGTGGGACGAGGGCCAGCGTGCGGCTAGCGCTGAACAAGATCAAGAGGGGGCGCTTGCCCAGGTGATAGTCCAGCCCGGTGAAGTAGAGCATGTTCGTACCCGGGATCAGCGCGAACCAGTCAACCGCCTGCGATTGGATAAAGCGCTGCACGCGCTGTTCAAATACTTGTGTCATGTCCGTTTGTCCTTTGACAGGTCACTCAGCCTTGTGACAAAAACTTACACTTCACGCTAAGCTGTTGCACATGTTTACCTGTGCGGTATGACTTGTGAGTGTCCTCATCCGTGAGTACAATACCATCCAGTGTGCAAGATTACCCTGATTCACTCACGTAAAGGTAGGGTCCGTGTCTGATTCCGCGCCCAGAAAACCTACAATCCTCATCGTTGATGATGATCCAGCCCTGCAAAAGCTCGTGGTTCTGCTTTTACAGCGTGCCGGCTTTGAGACGATCAGCGCCTTGAACGCTACTGAAGCCGGGCGCGTCCTGCGCCAGACGCCGCTGCCTGATTTGGTCTTGCTTGACCTGATGTTGCCTGAAATCAGCGGGATCGACTTCCTCAAGCAGATACGCCGTCAGTCGATGTATGATGCCATGCCCATCATCATCTTGTCAGCGTTGGCAGATCCCAATCAGATTCGTGAAGGGTTAGAGAGCGGGGCAGATCGCTATCTGACAAAGCCCTATCTTGCCAATAACTTAATCAAGACGGTGCAGGACGTCATCCGCACAGGGCGGACGGTGCGTTAGTTCGGATAGAGCCGAAACACGCGGATTGCGCCGTAACTGCTTAGTTCTTCAACGTAAAATGCGTTCTCGAGGGCACTTAGCCATGTCGCCCAATCGCTTGACCAATCGCTTGACAGCCCGTAGTGTACGGCGGCATCCGTTGGGATGAGAACATAGCGCGGCCCCGGCTCGTTCAGCGCGCGGATGCCCACGATAAGCGCCTCTGGCGAAGGGTAGTAGACGATGCGTTTGTTGTGCCACGGCCCCATGTAGTAATTGAGCAGCCACCCCAACCAGTGATCGTAAATGACTGTCGCCACGGGTAGCGCGTTCAAGTTGGCGGCGAGGCGGTCGATCTGGCTGTTGCAGCGGTGATCCTCCAAATTGTGCAACGGATAGTGGTTAGCGAGCATAAGCCACCCCCCTAACGTGGTGAGCACAAGCAGGCTGGTCAGGCGAGAGGCCGTTTTGTGCGGTGTGGCGTGTTGGGCATGGCTGCGCCAGCACGCCGCCGCAGCAGCCCAGGCACTCACCACCCCGACGACGATCAGCGGCAGCAGGTAGCGCTCGTACAGGACGTTGAAAATCAGCAAATGCCCCAGCCCATAGCCTAAAAGCCACACGCTCAGGGGGCGCGTCAGGCGGCTGCACAGGCCGCTGACTGCGATGAGCGCCCACGTCAGCGGCGGCACATGTGGCATTTGGGGCGTGATCGGCAGCCACGCTTGCAGCCGTCCCAACAGCATATCGACGCTGGTTGCCAGTCGAAAGTCGTCGTTGTTGGCTATTCCCAGCAAGATCACGCTTTGCCCTGCTCGCAGGGCATCCCACAGCCCCAGCGCGAGCAGGGCGCTGCTCAGCCCCACCCCCCAACGCATGAGGCACGTCCAGCGTTCGGGTGAGCGCATGACGTACCACAGCGCCAGCGGCGCGAAAAAGACTGCCTGCGGCTTGGCACAGATGGCCAGCCCCAACAGCAGCCCCGCCCAGCCGCCCCGCCGCTGCTGCGCAGCGAGCAGCGCCCCCAACGCGAGCGCGATCATCGGCATGTCCATAAAGGCGCTGGCGCTGTAGAGCTGAAACAGGGGCAGCGCGGGCAGCGTGACGCCAGCGCCCACCGCCGCCAGCGGCTGCGCTGTGAAGTCAAGCCCCAGCCGAACGCACAGCGCGACCACGATCAAACTGCTGAAGAAAGCTGCCAGCCGCCCGACGAACTCACCTTGACGCGCGTCCAGCGTCAGCACGCCGTTGGGCAAGGTGTCCGTTCCGATGAGAGCGAGCCAGAGGGCGTTG
Organism: Anaerolineae bacterium; assembly: GCA_034432435.1. Lineage (GTDB taxonomy): Bacteria > Chloroflexota > Anaerolineae > Aggregatilineales > Phototrophicaceae > JANWYT01. Next base: position 1,745 of record DAOUBS010000091.1, on the reverse strand, counting down.
GCATACACAGTGAGGGGCGGCTTGTCGAGCGGGCCGCTCAGCCACCAGTCGCCCTTGACGGCAGCATCGCGCGCGAAAGTCATGAAGAACGCTTCGTCTGGGTGAAAACGGCGATCCTCAGCCAGCAGCGGGCTGAGGATCAAGAGGGCGATGAACAGCGGAACGACCAAGAGGGGGCGACACTGTCCTGAGCGCAGCGTTACGCTGGAAGTTGGCTCACTCCCCTTGCCCACGTGAAAAGCCCGGCTGGCCGTCAAAGTAGTAGAGGTGCTCGGTCTTGATGAAGTCGAGGCCCGCCGCCGCGAAGCGCCCCAAGAGGTTGACGATCACGTTGTGGTCGATGGGCGTTTGGCTGACGAAACGGCAGCGCCAGTGATCCGTTTTGAAGCTGTTGACGTCCACATCGGGGAAGACCTTCAACCCGCGGTTGGTGATCATGGTCATTGTCAGATCGGGCGTGATGACCTCGTTGAGGATCTTATGGCCGAGCGCGTTCGGATCGCGGTTTCCCTCGTCCCAGTCGAGGAAAACGTCTACGCCGTAGAGTTCTTTCTTGGCTTTGGCCTTAATGGCAGTCGGCAGCTCCATGCGGATGGGTTCATCTTTGGCGTAGGTGACCGGGGTCAGCCGCTCAGGGAGCATCCCCAGCCGCTCGATGACTGCTTCAGCGAACTCCATCGTGCCTACACGCTTAGTGCTGCGTCCATCGCGGTAGATGTCGGGGGTGTGGATGCCGTCTTCGATGGTGCGTTTCCATGCGTTGTGGACGCGCTCAGCGACTTCTGCTTGGCCGAGATGGACGAGCATCTGCACGCCGGCCAGCAGCAGCCCCGATGGGTTGGCGATGCCACGCCCGGCGATGTCTGGGGCGCTGCCGTGGATGGCCTCGAACATTGCGTATTCAGCGCCGATGTTGGCGGACGACCCCAGCCCAACGCTGCCGGTGAGCTGGGCGGCGACGTCTGAGAGGATGTCCCCGTACAGGTTAGGCAGCACGATCACATCGAACAGCTCGGGTGTATCCGCCAAGCGCGCCGAGCCGATGTCGATGATCATGTGCTCTGTCTGGATATCGGGGTAATCGGCGGCGACGGCGTCAAAAACGCGGTGGAACATGCCGTCGGTCATCTTCATGATGTTGTCTTTGGTGAAGGCCGTCACTTTGCGGTGGTTGTTGGCGCGCGCGTATTCAAACGCGTAGCGGATGATCTTCTCGCTGCCGGGGGAACTCATGAGCTTGAGCGTTTGATAGACTTCATGAGTTTGGCGGTGTTCGATTCCGGCGTAGAGGTCTTCTTCGTTCTCGCGGACGATGACGACTTTCATCAGGGGGTGCTTGGTGTCGATGGCGGGGTAGTAGCTGGCGCAGGGGCGCACGTTGGCGAACAGCCCCAGCGTCTTGCGGATGGTGACGTTGAGGCTCTTGTAGCCGCCGCCCTGTGGGGTGGTGATAGGCGCTTTGTACAGGACGCGGTTGTGCAGCAGCGTCTCCCACGATTTTTTGTCGATGCCGCTCGGTTCGCCGCGCAAGTAGACCTGCTCGCCGACTTCAATCGTCTCAATCTCAATCTCTGCGCCTGCTTCTAACAAGATGCGCAGGGCGGCTTTCATGATCTCTGGGCCGATGCCATCGCCATAGGCAACGGTAATAGGGGTCTTGGCCATAAAGGGGTCTCCATTCGGGTGTGTCACGACCATAGATCATACTGGAAACTGGGCTTTTTTGCGATTGTTGGCAACAGAAA
>DAOUBS010000090.1:0-16675 GCA_034432435.1 Anaerolineae bacterium | reverse complement strand
GCGTCCGCCAGCGCTGGCGGACGCTGGCTACCCTCGCAGGCGCGGCGCTGGCCTACTGGCTGCTGCGGAGCTTCTTCGTGAGCGGGGGTGGTCTGCGCCTCGACCTCGACGCGCTGGCGTTCAACACGGCCTATCTGGGGCAAGGGCTGAGCCTGCCCGCGCAGTGGATCGCCGGGGCACTGGGCGGCGACCCCGTCGCGCGGGCGCTGGGCGCGCTGGTGGCGTTCTGTGCGCTCTTGATCGCCGCGCTGGGGCGGCAGCGGCTGCTTTGGGCGGGGCTGGGCTGGATCGCGGCGGCGTTGGCCCCGGCGTGGCTGCTGCTGCACCCGAACTACGTGCTCTACGGCGACCGACTGCTGACGATCGCCGCGCCCGCCATTGCGCTAATCTGGGCGGCACTACTGCTGAAGCTGCCGCGCTGGGCGGGTGGGCTGGCGCTCATCGTGCTGACGCTGGGCAGTCTGAGCATGGCACAGGGCGTCATCGCACAGCATCGCCTGCACGCCGACGCACTGCGCACGGTCATCGCCACGGCTGACCCGGCAGCGCCCACGCTCTACCTCAACTTGCCCTCTCACACTGAGCAGATCGCCAGCCCGCTGCCGCTGTGGCGCGCCAGCGCCGGCCTGCTCACCGATTGGATCGAGCTGCGCGATTTCCTGTGGCTGAACGCCGCGCAGCGCCAGTTCCCTCGCGTGGGCTACGCGCATGCGCCGTGGCTGGCTGAAGCGCCGCCCGACCTGCTGACGCGCTTCTACGGCGGCAGCATCGTCCCTGATGCGCTGCCCACCCTCATCCAGCAGCACACGCGGACGATCCGCACGCGCTGGACGGGAACGGGCTGGCAGGCGTTCGAGTGGGCGCGGCGGCTGGATCGCGTTGCGGGGGTGGCGTTTGACGGGTCAATTGCCGTTAACGCAGAGGCAGCGCTGGCGGGTGACGCGGTGCAGGTGGCGTTGGACTGGCAGCGCGTGGCCGCCCCGAGCGCTGACTGGACGGCGTTCGTGCATCTGCTGTGTGACGGCGAGATCGTCGCCCAAGCGGACGGTGACCCGTTCGCCGGCAGCCTGCCGCTCAGCGCGTGGGGGGAGGGCGAGGCGTGGCGTGAGGTGCGTTGGCTGGCGCTGCCGACGGGGGCAGATCGCGGCTGCCTGCGCGTGGCAGTCGGCCTGTACGATCGCGTTACGCTCGTTCGCGCTGTGTCGGATGTGGGGGACGCGCTCGACGTGCCATTACAGCCGTAGATCAGGTGACTACCTCCAACATCTGGCGGTAGACGGCGACCGTCTGCGCGGCGATCTGCGCGTGGGTGAAGTGCCTCACAGCGCGCGCCCGCCCGCGCTCTGCCAGCGCCGCGTACAGCCCAGAGTCGTCGTATAGCCGACGCAGCGCCCCTGCTAGCGCCGCTGCGTCACCCTCAGGGACGATCAGCCCCGCGTCGCCGACCACACCGGGGATGGCTCCGCTGTCACTGCCGACGACCGGCAGGCCGCAGGCCATCGCCTCGACCAGCACGCGCCCGAACTGTTCTTTCCAGTTGGGGCGCGTCAGCGAGGGCAGCGCCAGCACGTCGATCTGACGGTACTCGTCGAGGATGGCCTGTGACGGGCGCTGCGGGACGAACGTCACGCGCTCGGCGACCTTCAAGGCGTCGGCTTGAGCGGCCAGCGCCGTGCGCAGCGGTCCGCCACCGACGACCCGAAAGCGTGCATCTGACGGCAGCGCGGCGAACGCCTCCAGCAGCAGGCGCAGCCCCTTCTCTTCGACCAGCCGCCCGACGTAGCCGACGGTGAAGGGGCGCGGCGGGCGCGGCACAGGCGTGAACCAGTCCGTGTCCGTGCCGAACTGCGGGAGGGTCGTCATCGGGCCAGCGTAGCCCTTCGCCCGCCAGACCTCGCCGGCGCTGTCCGTCCCAACTAGCATGTGATCGACGCGCTGCAGCGCCCACGCCTCGCCCCAGGCGAACGGCGGCGGGTAGCGCCGATAGATGTTCTGCCAGCTAAAGAAAAGGCTGCGCGCGCCGCTTCGCCGCGCCAGCCACAGCGCCTGCCACGCCACGACGTTGTACGGCTCTTCGTCGATGTGGACGATCTGTGGCCGAAAATCAGCCAGCTCGCGCGCCAACGTCGGGTAGAAGTGCAGGTGAAAGTTCCCGTTGAAGCAGATCGGCACAGCGTGCAGCTCATAACCCTGCGTGTGGGCGCGCTCTAACGGCTGCTCGCCGCGCTCGTCGCGCCAACTCGGCGGGACGAGCACGCGTAGCGTCACCCCCTGCGCGGCGATCTGCTCCAGCTTGCGCTGGTAGATGCCGACGACGCATGCCTTGCTGAGCATCAACACGCGCATCGGCGGCTCACTTGGCGCGGCGCGCGCGCCAGCGCTCCCACAGCCCGACCAGCGCGGCAGCGCTCATCAGGAACAAGAGCGGATCCGACGGGCTGCGGTAGCGCGTGGAGGGGTGAAAGGCCACGTACATGATCGTCATACTGAGCTGCACGAACCACAACAGCGACACCTCGCGCCACAGCGGGGCGGCCAGCGGCAGGCTGAGGATGGCCAGCAGCAGCAGCCCCCCAAAGTAGAGCAGGTGCAGCGGTCGGCCGACGGTGTCTAACAAGCTAGTGTTGTAGCTGACGTTGGCGCTCGTCACGCCGGTGATGCTCTCCTCCGCTTGGAAGACCACCAACTGCCCATCCTCCAGCCGCCAGCGCTCGTTGGGGAGCGGGTTGCGCAGCGGCGTAATCTGTGGGTTCCAGTGGACGATGAACTTCGTCCACAGCAGCCGCGGGATGTCCTGTGAATTGGCGCGCAGGTAGTCGAACGCGCGGGCGAAGCGCTGCGCGTCAGCGGCGCGCGCGTCGAGAGTCGGGTCGATGCCTTCGGGCGCTGTCCACTGCACGTCATAGCCTGCTTGGAACACCGGGATCGTCCACTCGCTGTTGCCCTGCCAGAAGTTCGCGCCGCTGGTCGTCGTCATGGGGATGAACGCCCCCAGCACGATCCAGTTGCGGGCGATCCACACGCCGACCAACCCCATACTGATGAGCGCTACCGGCAGCAGCCGTGCCGCGCTCGGCCACAGGGGGAGCCGAAAGAGAAACCACAGCCCCACCAACAGCGCCAGCGGCAGCGTGACCGGCCGGGTGAGTGTCCCCACGCCCAGCGCCAGCCCCGCCAGCAGCGCCCACCCCCACACCCTGCGCCCCGCGCCGTCGCGCAGGCGGATGACACAGTAGACGAACCCGTGCAGCAGTAGCATCCAGAAGCCGGTGTCGATCAGCGTCAAGTTCTGGAACACCAAGTAGGGATAGCAGGCGGTGAACGCGCCCCCCAAGAGGCCGATCCACAGGCCGCGCTCGCCGTGGAACAGCCGCCGCGCAATCCCGTACAGCAGCGCCACCGATGCGAGGTCAAGCAGGGTGTGGAACAAGCCCACCTGCCAATAGCCGCGCCCGAACAGCCCATACACCACCGCCAGCGCATAGCTATACAGCGGCGGAATCATCGCGTCCGGCACGCCCGCCTCGCGCCCGTAGACGCCTGTCTTCAGCAAATTCAGCGCGTAGGCGTCGTAGGCTTCGCTGCCGTGGATGTCTGCCCCGGCCTGTGTGAAGTCGAGCATCGGCTGGAGCACGATCAACGCCGCCAGCCGCACGCTCAACGTGAGCAGCAGCAGCAGCAGCAGCGGGTGACGACGGACGATGGGCATGACGAGCGAGCCTTTGATCTGGGTGTAGATAAGTTCTTCAAGTATGGTACAGACTCATCCTAAGATCAACGGCGCGCCGCGTCCGTTTCTTTGCGCCTCAGGGGCACGGCACGCCGTGCCCCTACCTCATCGCGGGTATAACCTGTCGTGGTAGGGGGTTGGCATGCCAGACCCCGCAGCGGCACATGTCGACGGATGGAATGCCCGTGGATGTAGTCACAGGCGCACAGGCGGTTTATAGTATGAAAATAGCTGTACATTGAGAAGGCAAAGCCTATGACCGTCCCGCTCATCCCCGTCGCTGAGGGCATCTACCAAGTGCCCATCCCGCTGCCGTTCGCGCTGCGGATCGTCAACTGCTACCTGCTGCGCGATCATGACGGTTGGGCAGTGCTCGACACGGGCATCAACACGCCACAGGGGCAGGCTGCGTGGCGCGCCGCGTGGGATGCGCTGGGCGTCCAACCGCGCCACATTCAGCGCATCTTCCTCACGCACGTCCACCCCGATCACTACGGGCTGGCTGGCTGGCTGCAAGCGCAGGTGACAGCGGACGGCGGTCAAGCCGAGGTCTACGCCTCCCCGCGCGAAATTCAGCAGGCGCGGCTCATCTGGGAACAGGAGAGCACGTTTGACTTTGCCGCCTACCTCGTGCGCCACGGGATGCCCGACGACATGGCGCGCGCAGTGGACAGCGGCCTCGACGACACGCGCACGATGACGCTGCCCCACCCCGCCGCGCTGCGCCCACTAGCGCCTGACAGCACGCTTGACATTGGCACGCGCCGCTTCAAGCTGCTGCTGGCGCAAGGCCACGCCGACGGCCAGTTGATGTTCTACGACGAGCGCGATGCCCTGCTGCTGAGCGGCGACCACGTGCTGATGCACATCACCCCTAACATCGGCATTTGGACAGAGACCGACCCGCACCCGCTGCGGCGCTATTTACAGTCGCTAGACGCGCTGCGCAATCTGACGGTGCGGCTGGCGCTGCCCGGCCACAAGACGCTCATCCACGACTGGAGCGGGCGCATCCGTGAGCTTCAGCAGCACCACGATGAGCGACTCCACCACACGCTGCAAGCCGTGCGCGATGGCCACACAGACGCCTATCACGTGGCGCTACGGATCTTTCAACACATGCGCTTCACGCCGCATGAGTGGCGCTTTGCCCTCGCGGAGGCGCTGGCCCACCTCGATGAGTTGGTTCTGCGGGGGCAGCTGACCCACGAGGGGGAGCAGTTCGCGCTGGCGTAGGGAAGCAGCATGACCACGAGGATGATGATGTCAGGTTGCCCCTAGCAAGCACGCCGCGGGGCATGCCATTCCCCTACTCCCATTCGATCGTGCCAGGCGGCTTGCTGGTGATGTCGTAGGCCACGCGGTTCACGCCTTGCACCTCGTTCACGATGCGGCGGCTGACCTGCGCCAGCAGGTCATAGGGCAGCCGCGCCCAATCCGCGGTCATGAAATCGTCAGTCTGCACAGCGCGCAGCACGATCACCTCTTCATAGGTGCGCAGGTCGCCCATCACGCCCACCGCCTTGACCGGCAGCAGCACCGCGAAGCACTGCGCTGTGTCGCCGACCAGCAGGCCGGCCTTTTGCAGTTCCTCAAGAAAGATGGCATCGGCATGGCGCAGCTTGTCGAGGCGCGGCAGCGTCAGATCGCCGAGGCAGCGAATGGCCAGCCCCGGCCCGGGGAAGGGCTGCCGCCAGACGATGTGATCGGGCAGGCCGAGCGCCGTCCCTACCTTGCGGACCTCGTCCTTGAACAGGTCGCGCAGCGGCTCGACGAGTTCAAAGCCGAGCTGCTCCGGCAGGCCGCCGACGTTGTGATGGCTCTTGATGACGTGGGCGGCTTTGCTGCCTTTGGCGCTCTCGATCACGTCGGGGTAGATCGTCCCCTGGGCGAGGAAGCGCACGCCCGCTAGCTGAGCGGCCTGCTGCTTGAACACATCGATGAACAGCCGCCCGATGATTTTGCGCTTGGCTTCTGGTTCGGTCACGCCTTGCAGCGCGTCGAGGAACTGCTCTGTGGCGTCGGCGTAGATCACGCGCATCCCCTGCTGCTCACGAAAGACTTGCAGCACCTGCTCCGGCTCGTGCAGGCGCAGCATCCCTGTGTTGACGAAGATGCTCGTCAGCTGGTCGCCTACCGCGCGATGGATCAACGCGCCCGCTACCGCGCTGTCGACGCCGCCGCTCAAGCCGAGGATGACCTGCTCCGCGCCCACTTGGCGGCGAATGGCCTCTACTGCGCTGTCGATGAAGGCAACAGGCGTCCAGCGTGGGGCGCAGCCGCAGATGCGCGTCGCGAAGGCGTGCAGCATCTCCGTGCCGTAGGTGGTGTGCCGCACCTCTGGGTGAAACTGCACACCGTAGTAGCGCCGCGTCGGGTCGCCCACAACTGCGTAAGGCGAGCCGTCGCTGTGGGCCAGCGCGACGAAGCCGGCGGCGAGGGTCGTCACCTTGTCGCCGTGCGACATCCACACGGGCATCTGCTGCGGCAGCCCATCGAGCAGCGGGCTGGGCGTAGTGTGGGTGATCGTGGCCGGGCCGAACTCGCGGTCTGTCGTGCTGGGCAGCACCGCCCCGCCCAGCGTGTGCATGAGCAGTTGCAGCCCATAGCAGATCCCCAACACAGGCAGGCCGCTGTCGAGGATGTGGCGCGGAAGCTGCGGCGCGCCCGCCTCGTAGACGCTGTTCGGGCCGCCCGAGAGCACATAGCCGCGCGGGTGGTGCTGGTTGATGTGCTCAGGCGCGGCGTCGTAGGCGAACACCTCCGCGTAGACGCCCATCTCGCGCAGGCGGCGCGCGATGAGCTGCGTGTACTGTGAACCGTAGTCGAGGATGGCGATCCCGCCGAGGCGTAGGTCTTCGCTCATCTCACTCGTCACCCAAGACGAGGTTCACCTTGAACTGGTCGTCCTCGGCGTCGGGGGCGTTGCGCAGCACCTCGGCGATGCTCAGGGGCGGTTGGGGCACGTCGTCACGGAAGGTGACGTGCGTCGGCGCGTTGGTCGGTGGCACATCGGTCGTGTCTACCTCTTGCAGCAGGGTGAAGTAGTCCAAAATTTGCGAAAGCTGGGCGGTGTAGGTCTTGAGTTCGTCATCAGTGAGGCGCAGGCGGGCAAGGTCAGCAATCGCGCGCACGTCCTCCAGCGTCAAGACAGCAGGGTTCGACACGGGGCACTCCCTTCATTAGACCGTTCATCACAACTGCGCCGATTATAACATGGGCGAGTTCATCCCTGAACTAGTGGGGATGAGTCCCGTGGCTTCAGCTGCGGGTGTATCTGCGCCGAGCGCGGAAGCACTCGGCTGAGATGCGCTCCTTGAATGGGCTAGGGCTGGTGGCCCAGGCGTTGGCCGCTTCTGTCCTAGCAGGCTGGGCCGTTGGCCTTCATGTCGCTTTGAGGATGGTCTGGGCTCAGCGGCAGGCGAAAGCCGAACGTGCTGCCCTGACCGTAAACGCTGCGGAAGATCATCTGGCCGCCGTGGCGCTCGATGATGTTCTTCACGAGGTGCAGCCCGAGGCCCGTGCCTTCGATCGCGCGAGTTTCGTCGGTGCGGGCGCGGTAGAACGGCTCGAACAGGCGCGCCTGCATCTCTTCAGGGATGCCAAAGCCCGTGTCCACCACTTGGAAGGTCAAGTGGCCATCCTGCACCTCTAGCGAGACATCGATCCTGCCGCCCTCGGGGGTGTACTTGATAGCGTTGCTGATGAGGTTGGTCGCAGCCTCGTAAAGCTGCGCTTCATCGCCTAAGATGATCGTGTTAGCCTGAGCGGGTGGGCTGTAGTGAAACTGCTGCTGCTTGTGGGCGGCTTGCTCATGGTATTCTTTGACCGCGTTGTGGACGAGCGGCGCGAAGTCGAACACCTTGTAAACCCCTTTAGCGCGCTCGTTGATGCGCTCCAGCGACAGAATGTCGAGCAAGATGCGGCTCATGCGGTCAACGGCGCGCTGCATGCTGGCGAACATCTCCACCACCTGGGCGGGCAGATCATAGCTGTCCATGTTGAGGATCATCAAGTAGCCTTCGATGATGGCCAGCGGGTTCTTGAGGTCGTGGCTGGCGATGCGGATCATGTCGGTCTTGAGCTGCTCAAGGCGCGACACGTCGTCCAGCTTCTGCCGAACGAGCTGATACAGCCGAGCGTTGTCGATGGCGAGGGCGATGCGGGCTGCGATGAGCTGAGCGAACCGAAAGAACTCATCTGAGAAGCGCTCGGGCCGCGTCGTCTCGAGGCGAATGATGCCTATGAACTGATCTTGGGCAATCAGCGGCAGCGCAATCAGCGCCCTCGTGCTGGCGATCTGGCAGACGTAGTCGGGATCGTTGGCGACGTCTAGCACGCGCACGGCCTGCTGATCAGCGATGGCGCGCCCCATTACCCCAACGTAAGGGCTTATCGTCGCGCCAACCCGCAGCGTTGGATACGTCCCTAAAATGTGGACGATCTCGAGCGTTTCGTTGGCTTCTTGGAACAGGGCGATGAACCCAGCGTCGGCCACGCTGATTCGCATCAGCATGTCCAACGCGAACATTGTCACCCGGTTGAGGTCGAGCGTGCTGCCGATCTCTTGATCGATGTGGCTGAGAAGCTGCAACTGAGATGTGCGCTGCTCTAGCTCATCGCGCGCTTGTTTCGCCGCGGTGATGTCGTGGATGACGGCGGCAATCATCGCCACCTCGCCCTGCGCGTCAAAGATCGGCGTCTTGGTGACCTGTATCCAGCGGCGGTGATTGGGGCGCGGGTCAGGGATTTCGACCCGCAGGGGGGCTTTCTGTCGGCGGACGATGGCTTCTTCTTCAACGATATACTTGGCAATTTCAGGTGGTAGGAAGTCCTCAATTGTCTTGCCGATGATTTCTTCAGGCGACGACGCGCCGAGGCTGGTGTAGTGCGCGCGGTTGCTGATGAGGTATTTGCCGTCGCGGTCGGTCAAGAAGATCGCGTCGGGGCTGTTGTCGATCAGCGCTTGCAGGAGCGGGCTGCTCAGGTCGGTGGGCGCAGGCCGCGGCTGGGTGGGCATCATAGGCCTCGTTGGAACAGTGGAGCGGCTCATCCGACGCCAAAGCCAGATGTTCACCCCTACCGACACGCTGATTAGCGCTGACAAAATCAGGATCACCACATCCACTGGGTAAATTATCCTAAGAACTCATATGCTCGATTAATGATTATAACGATTGGGTCAATCACTTCCTAGTAAGGTGAGCGCCCAAGGATAAATAGACAGTCAGAGGCCTCACCCCTAACTCCCTTGTGAACTGGCCGGCCTGTGGCCAGCGCGAGAGAAGGGACTTGGGAGATGAGGCCTCTGTTCCGAACACAGAGGGTGTGCCGACGTCGGCACATCCTCTGCGAGCGCTGCAAGGGGTCGCGGGGTCAGCTCATCGATTGATGAACTGCGCTGCGCACATGTCCATGTTCGGCCAGTCCGTGCGCCGTGACATGTTGTCGATGGGGTCAATCGGCGTGGTAGACGGGTCGCTCAGGAAGAAGTTCGTCTGGCGGCTGAAGGCGGTTACGCTGGCGCGGCCTTCGCGGCTGGCGGCCTCATCGCTCGTCGCGCCGCTCGGGTAGACGTCCAGCCAGTCGCCGAAGGTCATCCGTTCGAACTCCAGCGTGTCCAGATCCAGCTCGAACAGGTTGGGCGTGCCCATCACCTCGGAGACGAACACGACGCGCTTCGGGTCGCAGCGCCACGCGGCAGCGTAGTCGTCTGCTTCGGTGGCCACGATCACGGTCGTCTCGCCTGTCTGAAGGTCGAACAGGTAGAGGTCGAGCGTGCCGCCCAAGTCGGACTGGTAGATGATCTTCGTGCCATCGGGCGACCAGACCGGGTTCGTTGCATCGCCGTTCGGGTCAGAGATGGCCTGTGCGAAGCCACCGCTGAGCGACTTGAGGTAGAGCACACCGTTGCTGCCCATCTGATCGTAGGCGCGGTAGACCAGCAGGTCGTTGTTGACCAACCGTGGGAAGATCGGCTCGACGTAGAAGCCCTCGCCTGCAGTCAAGCGGGTAGTCGTGCGCGTGGCCAAGTTCAGGATGAACACGTTCCAATGGCCAGCGCGGTTGCTCTGGAAGGTGATGCTCTGGCCGTCGGGCGACCAGCTCGGGTTGATGTCGTCGTTCGGGTCGTCGGTGAGCTGCCATTCTTCGCCGGTCAGCATGTCGATCAGGAACAGGTCCCAGTTGCCGTTGCGCGACGACTGATAGACGACGTAGTTGCCCGGCCCCCACTTGGGGTTCGTGTCGATGGCAGTCTCGCTGAAGGTGATGCGGCGCTGCGTCGTGCCGAGCGCGTCCGTCAGATACAGGTTGCGCATGCCGTCACGGTCGCTGGCGAACACCACCCACTGGCCATCCGGCGAGACGCTGGGCGTCGAGTTGCGCTCGTTGGGGGTCTGGGCGCGCGTCAGGTTGCGGCGGTCGTTGACCTGCTCTTGCTCGTCGAAGCTGTCGATGCGGAAGATATCCCATGGGCCGAACTCGTTGGTGTGGTAGACCAGCAGCGGCGGGCAGGAACCCGTCTGGCAGCCAGCTGCTGCGCCGTCGAAGGCGAACGGGGCGCGATCCACCACCGACAGGTTGCCGCCGAAGAAGCCCAAGCCGCGCGCCCCGAACGGGATCGGCGCGCCGACGAAGGCGCAGGCTGTCGTGATCGTCTGGCCGCTGCTGAGCGTCAGCGTCACCTGCTGGCGCTGGTCGCTGGGAATGGCGATGGCTACACTCTGGCCGGGGGCCACGCTGTAGGTGTTAACCGCAGGCGTGACGTCTGTGCCGTCGGTCAGCGTCAGGGTGAACGTGCCGGTGACCGTCCGCGTGCCGTTGTTGGTGATGATGAACTCTTCGGTGGCGCACGCGACGCTCAGTGTCAGCCCTGCGAACGGATCAACCGCACCAGTGTTCTCGTCGCAGAAGATGCGCTGCCCGATCGTCCCGGCGAAGTCGTTGATGACCAAGCGGTAGCCCGCTGGTTCGGTGTTGCCATGCGGGAAGCCGATCACGGTGCTCCCGCCCGTGCCCAGCGCGGGCAGGCTGCCGCTCGTCAGGATCGAGCTGTCATCGCCCACGATGAAGTACTCGACCGCGTTGAGCATCGGGCCGCCCGTGTTGATGATGGCGAACTCGACGTAGCCAATCTGACAGGCGGGCGTGGCCGTCAGGGCAGGCGGCGGCGCGCACCGGCGCGGCACGCTGAACGTGCCACTGGCGCCGCTGCTGTTGAAGGTGTACGTGTCGTACGGGTTGGCGCCAGCCGGCACGCTGACCGTCACCGTGCTGCTGTCGATGATCTGGAACGTGCCGCTGGCCACCGTCGCACCGCCGCTGTTCGTCACGGTGTAGCTCTGCGGGGCGGTCATCGGGCCAGTTGCGCCGCGCGCGTTGCTGATCGTGAAGACCGGCAGGTTGCCCACGCAGGATGACACCACGCTGATCTGCGGGTTGTAGAAGCAGGTGTCAGACGTGGCGTTGACGTTCCCCGCGAAGCCGCTGCTGCTGAAGGTGGCGCTGGCGGGCAGGGTTGGCTCATAGCGGAAGGTCTGGCTTGCGCCCGCGGCCAACTGGAAGCTGCCGCTGGCCGACGCGCCGCCGCTGACCATGAAGCCCTGCGGCTCGACCATCGCGCCGCCCGTGTTGGTCACGGTGAACTCAATACCTTCGTTGTTGCAGGCGGGCGCGACAGACAGCGTCGGCTGCGTGTTGCACTGGTGTGGCACGCTAAACGTGCCAACGGCGCCGCTGCTGTTGAAGGTGTACGTGTCGTACGGGTTGGCGCCAGCCGGCACGCTGACCGTCACCGTGCTGCTGTCGATGATTTGGAACGTGCCGCTGGCCACCGTCGCGCCGCCGCTGTTCGTCACGGTGTAGCTCTGCGGGGCGATCATCGGGCCAGTTGTGCCGCGCGCGTTGCTGATCGTGAAGACCGGCAGGTTGCCCACGCAGCTGCTCGTCACGCTGATCTCCGGCGGGAAGTTGCAGGTGGTTGTGGCGCTCAGGTTCGTGTCAGTCGTCGTGAACGTCACATTGCCGCTTTGGTTCGTCACGCTGACGGTGATCGATTGACCCGCCCCAAGCTGGATCGAGCCACTCTGGACGATGTCGCCGTTAGCGTCGCGGATGGTGTAGACGTCAGGCGTCGGCATCGCGTCGCCGCTGTTGGTGATGGTGAAGCTGGCCGTGCGCTCTGGGGAGCAGGTGCCGGTCACGCTCAAGTTCGGGGTGCTGCTCGTCGGGCTGACGACCACCTCACGGCTGACCTCGCCGTCTTCGCTGCCGCTGCGGACGAGCATCGTCACGAGGTAAGTCCCGCTGGAGGCATAAGTGCGGCAGACTGTGCCAGACGACGAGCTGGTCGTGCCGTCACCCAAGTCCCAACCGAGCACCGTCACGCCTGAGGTAACCAGCGGCTCGTAGCAGAAGCGGCGCTCGCCGGACGGGATGACGCGGAAGGACACGCGGCTTTCCAGCGCGGTGAAGGTGCGCACGGTGTTCGCCGCCGTCTCAGAGACCGACCCCCTGCGAACCGTCAAACGCGCGGTGTACCGCTGTCCCGGATCGGTGTAGGTGTAGCACAGCGGGCTAGGCTGTCCACCCGGGCCATACGAGAGGTCGATTGTGCCGTCGCCGTCGAAGTCCCAATCCCACTGCTCGATTGTGTTAGCGGGGTTGGAGCGGCTCATGTCGGTGAAGCAGGAGGTCATCGGCGCAGTGCCAGCCGAGGGCGACACGCGGAACGAAGCCTGCAAGCCCGAGGCGCCGCCCAATGTGAACTGCAAGCTAGCGCTCGTCACGCCCAGCGGGCCAGTGGCCGAGACAGTGGCGCGGTGCAAGCCCTCATTGGGGAAGTTAAAGCTGGTGTTCTGCTGGTTGGTGCGCGTGCCGAGCACCACCCACGATGTGCCGTTCCAGCGTTCAAACACCCAGTTGTAGTTGCTCAGGCCGGACGTGCCGCTGGCGCTGAAGGTGATGTTGGCAGGGGCGAAGTCGCCCGGGCCGCGCGTGATGTCGATGGCTTGCACAGCGTAGACGTTGAAGGTGCGGCTGAGGTTGCCACGGCGACTCTGCGTGCCCCCCTCCAGTCGGATGGTGTACGTGCCGGGCGCGTTGAAGGTGATGCACGGCGGGTTCTCGTCGGTGATGTTGGTCGTGCCCCAGCTCGTGTTCGCGCCGTTGCCCGTCGTGATGCTCCACACGTAGTCCAGCGTGCCACCTGGCGGCGTCGCGGTGGAGGTGTTAGTGAAGCAGACTTCGTTGCCGACTGGCATGGCGCTGGCCGTCCAGCCGTTGGCGACCGCCGCTGTGTAGTTGATGTTCAGCGTGCCGACGTTGAGCGCCAGCGTGCGCGTGCAGACGTCCGCATCGGGGTCAGCCGGGTAAGACACCTGCACTTGCAGCGTGTAGCTGCCCGGGCCGATGGGGCCGAGGTCGTTGTAGTTGAAGGTGCGTGTGACGACACCGTCTGTCGTGACGGGGAACTCATTCAGCAGCGTGTAGGTGTTGCTGAGGTAGTCGGTCAACGTCCACACGTAGCGCAGCTCCAGCGGGTCGCCGCTGATGTCTACGCCGTTATCAACAGTGATGTTGTAGGTGCCGTTGCCGGTCACGGGGTTCGTGCCCGTCAGCGCGGATTCGCAGCGGAACGGCTCCGCGGTGCCGCTCACCTGAATGTTGATCACGCCGTCCGACGGGCAGCTGTCGTCGAAGGGCACGGTGTCGCTGGCTAGCGCGCTGGCACGATAGCGCAGTTGATAGGCATAGCCAGCTGCGCTCATCGGGTAGGTGTAGGTGAAGGAGCCGCTTGGGCCGGTGTCTGTCTCTGTGACGATGAGATCGGCGAAGATGCCGCTGCCGGGGGCCGTCTCGCGGTAGAGTTCCCACTCGATGGGGTCCAGCGTGCGGTTGTAGCGGTTAACGACGTTCGTCGTGTAGGTTTCCGTCTCGCCGGGGACAACGAAGAGGTCACCGCTGGGGGCGTCGCAGCCCAAGCGCAGGAACGTCACCGCCACATTGCGCGATTGGGAACAAGTTTGCGTTGAGCCATCCGGGTTCGTGACCGAGACCAGCACGCTGATCGGGTCGTTCTGGGTAGCTGGGGCCAGCTCCGCCACGTTGGGATCCCATTGCACGCCTAAGCTGCTTCCGCTAGGCAGGGTGTTGGCCGCGCCCGGCACGGTCCACGTGTAGGTTGGCGTGCGGCCTGCCAGCCCGCCCACCGAGACGCTGTAGCTGTTCGTCGCAACGTTGCCTGCGGCGTCCGTTGGGACGGGGGCAGCAGGGCCGCTGATAGCGCTGCACGTCAGGTCAGGCCATGCGACAATGTTGATCGGGATGGTAGCTGTGCAGGGCGACGTGGTGCCGTCGCCGTTGTCGACGCTGCCTTCAACGGTCAGCGTGTAGGACTGCGGCGTGACCGGCGCGGTGAAGGTGAAGGTGTTTCCCGTTCCAGTGACAGCGCCCGGGTTCAACGTCCACGTGAAGGGCAGCGGGGTGCGCCCGAACAGGTTGCCGTAGGACGCGGTGTAGGTGTAGGTCGTGCCGGTCGGGTACTGTGGGGCAGGGCTGGGCGGCGTGATGATGCACGTCGGGTTCGGGAACGGCTCGACGACGACGGTCAGCTCCTCAAAGCAGGTGGAGCCGTCGCTGGCCACGATGTCGTAGCGGATGACATATGTGCCGACCGCGGTGAAGTTGCGCGTGTAGGTGCTGGTCGACACGCCAACGGGCGTCCCGTTGACGCTCCACTCGTAGCTGGTGATCGTGCGATCGACCAAGTTGTCGACGTCGGCGCTGAAGGTGTAGTTGTCGCTCGGCAGCGGGTAGACGTTGGGGGGCAGCGCCGGGCTGACTCCCATATTGCATTGCAGCGCCGGGTAGGTCACAGTGGCGGTACGGCTGGCGGAGCAGGTCGCGCCGCTGTTGGTGTCCGTCACGTTGAGGGTGATCAAGTAGCTGCCCTGCCCTGCGCCGCGCAGGTTGGCGCTGATCGTCGAGGCGCTGCCGGTGATGGGCGTGGCAAGGTTCGGGCTGGTGATCGTCCACTCGTACTGGAGGGTGGTCGGCACGTTGGGGGTGACCGTCACGTTGGCGGTAAAGGTCGAGTTGCCGGGCGGGGTAGGCACGATGTCGAATACGCCCGTGATGTCGCAGGTCAGTGTTGGGCGGCTGACGACGATGATCTGTTCGGTGAAGGACGTGCCGCCGGGGCCGGTGACGGTCAAGCGGATCACGTTGTTGCCAAGCTGCGTCAGCGCGACGTCGCTCAGCGTCGGGTCAGTGCCGATGGGATTGCCGTTGAGCGTCCAGGTGTAGCTGGTGATGAAGCCAGTGCTGGGCGTGCCGTCGAGGTCGATCGTCTGGCCGAGGGTGATGTTGGTGCTGGGCGAGACGTTGAAGATCGCCACTGGCGCAGCTGCCACCGTCACGGTCTTGGACTCTGACGAATCAGCCACAAGGCCACTCGAATCACTGTACGACACATAAAGCTGCGCGTTGAAGGTGCCCGCGCCGGGGAAGGTGTGGCACACGACGCTGGCCATGCTCTCGACGATCACCGGGCCGTAGCCGGGGCCGCTGAACGTCCAGCGGGCATAGTTGTACTCGCCGCTGCTGGTGTTGGTGAAACAGACCTCGAACGGGTTCGGGCCGGGTTCGAAGGTGAAATCGGCGGTGACCGACGAGAAGTCGGTGAAGACGGTGATGAAGGCCGTTTCGGTGCCGCTGCCGCCCGGCCCTTCGTAGCTCATCGTGATGCTGTACGTGCCAGCAGCCGTGTAGGTCACGCTGTAGGTCTGGGGGGCGGGGTTGTCGGGGTCGGGTTCAGGGTTAACCTCCACCTGCGGGATCACTTCGTCGAAGTCCCACGTCCAGCGAGTGATGGGGCCGCTGCCGGCAATCACGCGGCTGGTTACAGTCACGGTTGAACCGACTGGCACAACGTTGGCGCTGAGATCAAAGGTGGCGTTGGGGGCCACAGGGTTGAATGTGACCACTCGCTGGGCCATCGCGCTGGAGCTAGCGGAGTCGGTGCAGACGAGACGGATCTCGTACGAGCCATATCCCTCAGCGGTTGTGAAGGTAAACTCCGGCTCGAAGTCAGTGCTGGTGAACACCACTTGGCTATCTGAGAGGCGAATCACTTGCCATTGATAGGTCAGGCCGCTGCCGGTGCTAGTGTTGACCATGCGCAGCGTCTGCGGCAAGCCGTTGAACACGGTGCCCGGCGTGACGTCGAAGCTGGCGCTGACCGGCGCAGGCGAGATCGTGATCTGGCCCGTGACGGTCAAATTGCTGCCGAAGCCGGGCTGCGGAACGCAAATCAACCGGATGTCGTAAGTCCCCGGCGCGGTGTAGGTGTGATTAACAGTTGTTGTGGGGTGGGTCAAGACGTAGTCGTCGACTGAGTCGCCGTTCACGTCCCAGCGGTACTGGGCGATGTTCTGCGTGTTGATCGCCTCAAATCGGTAGGTGAACGGGTTGCCGTTCAGCATGACGATGTTCATCTGGCAGAAGGTTTGCGCGGCCAGCGGCATGACAATCGGGCCGCTGAGGCCAGATGAGCCGGAGCCGCCGCGGCTGCCACGCGCTTCAGCCGGCACTTCCCCTGTAGGCGCTTCCTCTGTAGGCGCTTCCTCTGTAGGCGCTTCCTCAGTGGAGGTCGCCTCCACCGTCGGCTCGACGGTGATCGTCACCTCGTAAGTGGGCGACGGCTCGGGGGTGGCTGGCTGCTCGGTTGGGGCGGCCTCGGTTGGTTCCGCGGTCGGCTCGGAGGTCGGGGCTTCGGTCACCACGATCACCGGCGTAGGCGTCGCCTCCTCGGTGGGGGTGGCATCTGGCGTGGGGGTGGATTCCACAACAGGGGTTTCCTCCTGCGCGGCGGTGTGTTGGGCTGGGCGGTCAACAAACGACAGCGCCAGCAGGATCAACGCCAACAGCAGCAGGCGCGGGATG
>DAOUBS010000089.1:0-18379 GCA_034432435.1 Anaerolineae bacterium | reverse complement strand
ACCCCCACATGTTGGGGGTCTGAACGTTCATCGCACCAGAGCGGGTGTACAATCGGGAGCATACGATACTGGAGGGGAAAAATGCACCCAGTAATCAACATTCAGCAGCTTTCAAAGCAGTATGGGCGGGGAAGCAAGGCATTTACTGCGCTGCACGATTTGACGTTGAGCGTTCATCAAGGGGAAGTGTTTGGCTATTTAGGGCCGAACGGGGCCGGCAAGAGCACGACGATCAACCTCTTGCTAGACATCATCCGCCCCAGCGCGGGAAGGGCCACGATCTTCGGCATGGACGTCTCGCGCGAGGCGGTTGAGGTTCATAAGCGGATCGGTTTCATGCCCGGAGAACTGGCGCTGTGGCGTGGTGAGCGCGCCAGCCAGATCATCCAAGATTTTGCGCACCTGCGCGGGAACCCAACGCCGCAGATACGCTCCGCCGAAGAATTGGCGCAGCGCCTCAATCTAGACCTGAGCAAGCGCATTCGTGAGTACTCGACCGGCAACAAGCGCAAAGTGGGGCTGGTGTTGGCGTTGATGCACAAGCCGGATCTGCTCATCCTCGACGAGCCAACCAGCGGCCTTGACCCGCTGCTGCAGCACACGTTCAATCAGCTCATGCTCGAGACCAAAGCTGAAGGGCGGACGGTTTTCCTGTCGTCGCATGTGTTGAGCGAAGTACAGTCGATTTGTGATCGCATCGGCATCCTGCGCAGCGGTGAGTTGAAGTCGGTTGAGAATGTGCAAGGCCTGCTGGCGAATGGGGTGCGGAAGGTGGCGCTGCAAGTGCCGCGTGAAGCGCAGGCGCACGCCGCCGCCTGTTTGGAGGCGCTGCCCAACGTGCGCGATTTGACTAATGGGAGCGCCACGCTGCGCTTTACCTACGTTGGGCAGATGCAGCCGCTGGTAGAGCAGTTGGCGCATCTGCCGATACAAGACCTGCTCATCAGCGAGCCATCGCTGGAAGAAGTGTTCCTCGCGTTCTACGGTGATAACGAAAAGGTAAACTGACATGGCATGGGTGATCTTTCGGCAGGCGCTGCGGCATCACTGGCGGACGGCACTGGCATGGGGTGTGGGCATGGGGCTGCTGAACTTAGTTACGATGAGCTTCTTCCCTAATCTGGACGCGCTGCGGCAGTTTGAGCAGTTGTTCCGCACGCTGCCGCCTGCGCTGATGCAGACGTTCGGCCTCAACGTGAACGAACAATTCACGCCTGACAGCTTCCTGGCAAGTCTCTTGTTCACGCGCATCGTGTTGATCTTGGCAGTGTATGGGGTGTTGGCTGGGGCCAGTATCACCGCCAACGAAGAAGAAGCAGGCATCATGAGCGTGCTGCTGGCGCAGCCAGTCAGCCGCACGCGCATCTTCCTCGAGCGCGTGCTGGCGCACGCTGTGCTGACGGCGCTGGTGCTGCTCTTGTCGTTTGGCGGGTTGATGATCGGCTCGCTGCTGATTGAGCTAGAGGTCAACCTCACGCGCCAATTTGAGGCGACGCTCGGTTTTTACCCCGCCCTGCTGATGATGATCATCTCAACGGCGCTGTTGGGGGTAGTGCTGCGCAGGCGCTCGCTGGTGCTGGGCTTGGCGGCGGTTTTCATCCTCGGCAGCTACTTCTTAGACACGCTGGGGTCAGCAATCAGCGAGGGGATCATGCCCACGCTGCGGCAGTTTTCCTTCCTCGCGTACAACGCTGCGTCAGATGTGGTGGTGCGTGGGATCCAATGGGGGGATGTCTTACTGCTGCTGGCAGTGACGGTAGGCATGGTGCTGCTGGCGTTGGTGGGTTGGCAGCGGCGCGACGTGGGGCTGTAGCGGTTCTGCCCTGCAGGACAGGACGAACGCACTAAGTTGGGTGGCGTTCGTCCTGTGCGCTGATTGGCGTTACAATGGTGTGTGTCAGCGTATCTTCTGGAGGGCGCATAATGGCTTATGAAGTCAAAATCATCACGTTTATCAACGACCGTGAAGGGCGTCAGGACGGCGAAGAAACGCTGACCCGTCTAGTCAACGATGGGTGGGAGATCAAGACTGCCGGCGGGGGCACGGGCGCAGAGATCGTGTGGGGCTTTGTCATCCTCCAGCGTGAGCGCCGCGACACGGGTGTGAACTTGGAGCGGCTTGAGCTAGGCACTGACCCGAGCGCCTAGCTTGGCGTGTTTGTTCATCCATCACCACAGGAGCAGGGTATGTCTCAGTTGTTTGATATTGCAGGCAAGGTGGCGATTGTAACCGGCGCGAGCCGCGGCATTGGCCAGAGCATCGCTGAAGAGTTGGCGAAGGCGGGGGCTAAAGTGGTGCTGGCCAGCCGCAAACAAGCGGACCTTGAGCGGGTCGTCGCAGGCATCCGCGAGCAGGGCGGCGACGCCATCGCCATTGCTGCCCACACCGGCCAGAAGCAGACGCTGATCGACCTAGCGCAGAAAACAGTCGAGCACTACGGTCGAATCGACATCTTGGTGAACAACGCCGCCACGAACCCGCACTTTGGGCCAGTCTTAGAGGCGGAGGACAGCCTATGGCAGAAGACGATTGAGGTGAACCTGATGGGCAACGTCTGGCTGTGTCAGGCGGTGGTTCCGGTGATGCGCCAGCACGGGGGCGGCAAGATCATCAACATCGCAAGCATCGTCGGGCTGAACCCCGGACACTTTCAAGGCATCTACAGCGTGACGAAAGCGGCGCTGATCAGCCTAACGAAGACGCTGGCGATGGAGTTAGGGCGCGAGAACATCCAAGTGAACGCCATCGCGCCCGGCTTGGTGCAGACGAAGTTTGCGCAGGTGCTGTGGGAGAATGACCGCATGATGGAGCAGGTGATGATGAAGACGCCCGTTGGTCGCATCGGCCAGCCAATAGACATCGCAGGGTTGGCGCTGTGGTTGGCCTCGCCGGCGTCGTCCTTCGTCACGGGGGCGGTGTTCGTGGCGGACGGCGGCATCACGCTTGGCTCGTTGTGAGCGATGAGAGGGTTGCGTGCATTTTGAGCTTTACAGCCCCAAAACGATCAAACAGATCAACGCTGAGCTGACCGCGCGCATAGCCGAGAAGGGCACGCGCAGCCGCCCTGCCATTCAAGGCGTGGTGGAAAAGACTGGCTCATTTGACTGGCTGACGCACACGGTGCTGCTCGGGATCACGCGCACGACGCGACTGCGAGCCACCATGGAGAAGGCCAAAGACGTGACGATCATTCGCGGCTACGTGAGCGAAGGCGTCCAGCCTGAAAAGGTGTATGTCGTCATGGCGGCGCTCGCGGCTATCGGTCTGCTGCTGGCTTTGCAAGGGCAGGTAGTGTTTGGGTTGGTCGTGTTTGGGATTGCGATTGTGGCGTATGTGCCGTTGGTGGGCGACTATCGCAACAGTCGTTATATGCTGAGAGAGTTGAAGCGCGTAACAGCGGCTAAAGACAGGCCGCCAGCGTCGTTGATTGCAGCGCAAAGCGCGCCAGCGCCGCGGTCACACGCAGGCACGAGCCGCCCGACCAGCGCCAATCGCAGCCGTACCTCTAATCGTCAGAGCTGATGACACTCGCGCAGGTGATCTAGCAGCGCTTTGCAGCCCACGCGGATCACCTCGTAAGTGTCATCAAAGCGGTTGTTGTAGTAGGGGTCACCCACCTCATCGTGGTCGATCAACCCGGCACGATGGGCGTATGACAGGAATAAGTCAACGTGGGCTTGGCTGGTTTGAATGAAACGGTCGATGGCGCGTAAGTTGTCTCGATCCATTGCCAGCACGTAATCGAAGCGGACGAAGTCTTCCGCGCGCACTTGGCGGCTCGTGCCCGCATAGTCAATGTCGTGGCGCTGCAGCACTTGCAGCGTGCGCGGGTGCGCCGGTTCCCCAACGTGGTAGCCGCTTGTGCCGGCGCTGTCCACGCTGATCTTGTCTGACAGCCCTGCTTTTTCGACCATGTCGCGGAAGACGGCCTCTGCCATCGGCGAGCGGCAGATGTTGCCCATGCAGAGCATCAAGACGCGGATCATGTCTCGGCATCCTCTTGAGAGGGGTCGGCGGCGTCTGCTGCGGGCGGCTCAGCGGTGTCGGCAGGCGGCGCGGCCGCGGCCTCAGGCTCTTGAGCTGCAGGCTGAGGGTTGTTGGCTTGGTGGCCTTTCATGGTGATCTTGCCGTCGATGAAAGCCCCCTCTTCAGTGGTGAGGGCGTTGGCGTTGATGTCGCCCCAGATGCGGCCAGTGCGCAGCAGTTGAACGCGGTTGCCTGTGACGTTGCCACGCACCGCCCCGGCGATGCTGATGTTCTTGGCGTCGATGTCGGCGGTGATGCGGGCTGTCTCGCCTACGAGCACGTTGCCGGTGATGTCGAGCGTGCCAGTGAACGTGCCGTCGATGCGCACGTTGCCCACGCTGCTGAGCGTGCCCTCGATGGTGCAGTTGGAGCCGATGACCGTGTCAAACCCAATGGGGGAAGCGGGCAAAGCGGGGCGCGGGGCGCTTTCTTCCTCCGAGGGGCGGCGGCTGCTGAAAAAACTCATGAGCTACTCCTTTGGAGTCGTGTCACCTATTCGTTAAAGATACAACGCAGTGTGGCGTTGGAACAGGGGGAAGCCTGGGCTGTGGTTGGCAAAAGTGCCGACTTTTGACTATAGTTAGCGTGTTGGGCTGTGTTCAGGCACTCAAGGGAGTTTACCCGATGGTTGAGACCTTGTGGAATTTGCCACGTGTTGAGCTGCGCGAGCTGTCAACTGTAAAAGAGACGCGGACCACCGCGGTGTTGACGGGCCATCGCGCGTGGTCGTCAGTGGGGCCGCTGCTGTCGCTGCCGATTGCTGTGCAGGCGGAGCCGCTTACAACTGAAATTGGCTACCTCAACGCGATGGCTGCCTCTCTGCCACCGCAAGTGGAGGTGGTCTACGGCATCGGGGGAGGGCGCGCCGCCGACACAGCCAAGTACATCGCGTGGAAGAACAACCTGCCGTCTGTGCTCATCCCGACAGCGCTCAGCGTGGATGGGTTCTTCACGGCTTTGGTGGCTGCGCGCGAGGATAACACTGTCCGCTACTACACGACTGGCCCAGCGGAGCGTGTCATCGTCGACATGGACGTGATCTCAACTGCCCCGGCGCACATCCGCGGCACGGGCATCGTCGAGATTTTGAGCATGACCACTGGCCTGCTGGATTGGAAGTTCGCGGCGGAGCGCAAGCAGAACACGCCGGAGGAGCGCTTTCAGCCGTGGGCGGCCAGCATTGCGGCGGGCATTGCCCAACAGGCCTATAAAATCGCGGCCGACGTGGGCGCAGGCAAGATAGACGCCTTGCGCAACTTGTTAGATTTGATGTGTGTAGAGGTGCAGTTGACCAATCAGCTTGGCCATAATCGCCCACAGGAAGGCAGCGAACAGTACTTTGCTTATGCAATTGAGCCGAAAGTGAGCCGGACGGGCGTTCCGTATGCAGACTTGGTGGGGCCGGGCATCTTAGTGGCGGCAGCGCTGCACAAGCAGAACGTCGGCCCGATCCGCGACACGTTGATCTCGGCTGGGGTACGGATGGATCGCCTGCGGCGGGAGGACATCCTCGACACGCTGGCGATGTTCCCTGCCTATGCCCGCGAGCATCGGCTGCCCTACAGCATCCTGCACGAGACGACGCTCAGCGTGGACGAGGCCAACAAGCTGTTAGAGGATACCGGCCTCGGCAAGTGAGGTCGGGCACATTCAGGTTAGCAAGAAGGAACACGATGAGCATCAAATTTGGCACGGACGGCTGGCGTGCTGTCATCGCGGAGGATTTCACGTTCGAGAACGTGCGCTTGGTGGCGCAGGCGACCGCCAACGCTGTGCTTGAGCGGCACACCGGCGCACAAGCGCCAGAAGTGGTGGTGGGGTTCGACACGCGCTTCTTATCGGATCGCTTTGCTATTGAGACGGCCTGTGTGCTGGCGGCAAACGACATCGTCGTGTGGCTGTCGCGCGCCGACGCACCGACCCCGGCCATCTCTTATAACGTGAAGGCCAAGCAGGCGGCGGCCGGTGTGATGATCACCGCGAGCCACAACCCGCCGCGCTACAACGGCTACAAGCTGAAAGCCAGCTACGGCGCGAGCGCTACCGCCGAAGAAACCCAGCTTGTGGAACAGCACATCGAGAAGCTGCTGGTCTCTGGAGCGAGGCCGCGCGTCATGAACTATGAGCAGGCGCTGGCCAGCGAACGCATCCGCCGCTTTGACCCGTCGTGGCCGTACTATCAGCACCTGAGCGAGTTGAACGTGGTGGCAGACGCGATGTGGGGCGCGGGGCGCGGCGCGTTCCCCAGCTTGCTGGCGCGGACGCGCACTCGCGTTACGGAGATCCGCGGGGCGCTCAACCCCGGCTTTGGTGGCATCCACCCAGAGCCGATCCCGAAGTTCCTCAAGGAAGTCGTGGCGACGGTGAAGAACCTGCACGCGGACGTCGGCCTCGTGACCGACGGCGACGCTGACCGCAGCGGGGCCGTCGACAATTTGGGGCGCTTTGTTGACCCACACCACATCATGGCGCTCTCGCTGCGGCATCTGCTGACGCAGCGACAGATGCGCGGGGCGGTCGTCAAGACGATCTCTACCACCGCCATGCTCGACAAGATGGCGCGTCACTACAACTTACCCCTGTATGAAACGCCGGTGGGCTTCAACCACATCGGCGACTTGATGATGAAACACGACGTGCTCATTGGCGGCGAAGAGAGCGGCGGCATCAGCATCAAGGGTCACATCCCAGAAGGGGACGGCGTGCTGATGGGCCTGCTGCTGCTTGAGGTGATGAGCCGTTGGGAAGGCACGCTCGCCGAGCTGATCGCTGATTTGCAGTCCGAGTTTGGGCCGGCGGTCTACGGGCGCAGCGACTTTCGCCTTGAGAGACAGCTCGACAAGAAGGACATTGTGCGCCAGCTTGAAGAGAACGCGCCCGCGCGTCTCAACGGCCAGAGCGTCCAGCGCGTTAACAAGCTGGACGGGGTCAAGTACTACATGGCTGACGACAGTTGGCTGTTGATCCGCCCTAGCGGGACGGAGCCGGTGCTGCGCGTCTACGCCGAAGCGCCCACTCAGTCCGACGTGGACATGCTGCTAGGGGAGGGCGGCGCGCTGGGCAAGGCGCTTATGCGCTGAGGCGGCGGCTGAGCGCGGTCAGCACGACGCATGCGATCAGCCCCAGCGCGCTGATGGCCGCGCCCAGCGCCACGCTGGCGGGGCGATAGGTGAGGATGATCTGCTGTCTCTCGCCAGCAGGCAGCAGCAGCCCCGTCAGGCCGCCGTTCACGTCGATCAGTTCCACCGGTTGGCCGTCGAGCGTAGCCTCCCAGCCCGGATAGTAGACCAGCGACAAAGTGAGCAGAGCGGGGGCGCTTGTGCTGGCGGTGATCTGCCACCGCTCCGGCGTGACCATGCCAAAATCGTTGATCGCGCTCATGTCTGGCCGCTGGACTGGCAGATCAACGGGCAGTGGGTGCAGTGTGACGGCCATCTCGCGCAGGTTTACGCGGCTGTCGGCCATGATCTGACGGGCAAATTCTGGGTTGCCACCTGCGGCGCGGCTGTCGTAGACCAAGTGCGCCAGCGGGCGCGGATCGAGCAGCTCATACACTTGATATGGTAGGCCGTCGTAATTGACCGCAGTGCCGATCAACTGCATCGGCACTGCCTCTGGCACAGCGTCCGACGTGGTGACGTAGCGGACGCTCAGCACCTCCCAGAAGCGATCAACTGGGATCGTGCGCAGCGCTTCCACGCTAGCGAGCGTGAACGGCCCCGTGCCGTAGATGTCTGGAATGCGGAACAGCGTCCCATAGCCTTGCAGCCCTGCCGCCCCGTCGACGCGCCAGCGGATGTCTGCTGGCCTTGTCGGCAGGTCGGCTAACGGCTCCACAAGCTGGACGCGGTGTTCGGGTCGGTCGGGCCGATAGCCGCTCTGCTGCGTGTTGACAGTGAACAAATCGACGACAATCAGCGCGAGCAGCAGCGCCAGCGCCGCATGTGAAGCCGCCCCCCAGCGCAGCCACAAGAAGGCTAGCGCGCTCATCAGCGCGGCGAACAGAAATGGGTCAGGCGGTAGGGGCGCGCCGCTGGCCGCAGCCAGCCCCAACGTTCCTGTGACCGCGCCCAAGGCTGCCGCCGCCCACGCGAACGGCTGCCGCTGCTCAACGGCGGCGGAGCGCCACCACTGCACCCCTTCCACCGCTAACATCACCAGCGCGAACGTGACCAGCACGGCAATTCGCTCTTGCTGGCGGAACACGTTGAACCCGGGGACGACCAGATAAAAGACCTTGTAGGCGAGGCCGTTCGCCCCTAACGACACGAACAACCCCACGACGACGACCGCGATCCACAGCCAACGCAGCTGAGCGCCACGCGCTGCCCCCATCAGCGCGAGCAGCAGCCCGGCCACCCCAACGTACAGCGGCGAGATGGACGTCCACACCTGCGGGACGAACACGTGCAGCAGCTCTATCAGTTGGAAGCCGTTGCCCTTCTCGGCGAAGCCGTACTCCACTACACGGGACGACAAGCGGGCGAACTCTAGCGCGGGCAGAAGCTGTACCGCACTCAGAGACGCGCTCAAGCCCCCTAGCAGGGCAAAGCGGCCAAGCAGCCCTTGCCAGCGGCATTTTTGACGCCACCCCAGCGCGAATAAGTAGATTACCCCGAGGTAGGTGATGTACATCGTCGTTTGGGGGTGGCCCCCTAACAGCGACAGCGCCACCGCCACCGCGGCAATCACGACTCCGCTGAGGGCTGCGCCGCCCACAGTGACGCTGCGGTGCACCCCCAGCATGAGCAGCGGCAGCCACGCCGCGCTGGCGATCACGCTCACTTGGAACAGCGGGTAGCTCGTCAGGTAGCCGCTGTAGGCGTAGAGGACGCTGCCGCCCAGCGCAACCCAACGCCTGCTCGCGTAGTGCAGCAGGAAGGCGTACATCAGCAGGCTGGCGAGCAGCACGTGCAGGATCGTCTCAAGCTGATAATCTGCCTGAGAGTAGCCATCTGCACCCCACAGCAGCGCCCCGACGAAGCGCGGCGGGTAGAACGCGGCAAACTGGATGTTGCCTGCGAACGGGTCACCCGCGTGGTTGTATGGGTTCCAGAGCGGGAACTGACCTTGCCAAAGTCGTTCGACTTGATAGCTGGTGAAGGCGTAGTAGTGCTGCAGGAAGTCGACATCAGCGAAGATGAGCCGGTCGAGCGGGTTAGGCGTCAAGACGCGCCAGAAGAACAGCCCCCACAGCGCGCACAACACGCCCACAGGGGCGAGGTGGCGCGCTGCTGTTGTGGACAGGCGAGCAAGCATACGCCTCAAGCGCGGGTGATGCGCTCAGCGCCGCCCAAGTAAGGCCGCAGCACTTCCGGGATGATGACACTGCCGTCAGCCTGCTGGTAGTTCTCCAAAATGGCGATGATGACGCGCGGCAGAGCCAGCCCGCTGCCATTCAAGGTGTGGACGTAGCGCGTCTTGCGGCCTGCCGTTGTGCGGTAGCGGATCATCGCCCGCCGCGCTTGGAAGTCCTCGGTGTTGCTGCACGAGCTGACCTCTAACCACTCGTCGCAGCCGGGCGCGTAGATCTCAAGGTCGTACTTCTTGGTGGCGCTGAAGCCTAAGTCGCCGGTGACGATCTCAAGGCGGCGGAAGGGCAGCTTGAGGGCGCGGGCGATGTCTGCGGCGGCCTCCACCAGCGACTCCAACTCATCGTAGCTTGTCTCGGGCGTGGTGAACTTGTACATCTCGACTTTTTCGAACTGATGGACGCGCTTGATGCCGCGCACATCGCGCCCAGCGCTGGTCTGCTCGCGGCGGAAGCACGGCGTCTGTGCCACGTAGTAGAGCGGCAGCTGCGCTTCGTCGAGGATTTCATCGCGGTGCAGGTTGGTGATGGCCACCTCCGCGGTGGGCAGCAGGTAGAGGTTGGCCTCTGGGTCGTGGTAGACGACGTCGCGGAACTTGGGGAACTGCCCCGCGCCTTCGAACATGTCGGCGTAAACGAGGTAGGGCAGATAGAGTTCTTCAAAGCCTTTTTCGCGCGCCATGTCGAGGAAGAGGCTGATGAGCGCCCGCTGCAAACGCGACCCCCACCCTTTCAGGATGTAGAAGCGCGAGCCTGCCAGCCGCACCCCGCGCTCAAAGTCGATGATGCCCAACTCTGGGCCGAGTTCCCAATGGGGGCGCGGCGCAAAGTCGAACGTGTAGAAAGGGCCTTCTGGCTCCCAGGGGCGGTTGAACGCGTCGCTGGGGGCGACGGGCACGCTGTCGTGGGGCATATTCGGCACGTAGAGCATGTCGCGCCGCAGTTGTTCATCGAGCGTGCGGGCTTGCTCGTCGAGCGCGGCGTGCTGGTCGCTGAGCGCGCGCAGGGCGTCGTTCAGCCGTTCAATCCCTGCGATGAGGTCGCCGACGGCGTCAGTGGCCAACTCGGCGTCAAGTTTGCCTTCGAGAATTTCCACCGCACGGGCGAGGTCGGCGCGGCGCAGCGCGTCGCTAGCGGTGTAAACGCGCGCGGCGGCTAGCTCCGTGGGCAGGTTCTTCGCGCCGCGGGTGAAGCCAAACGCTTTGTTCAGGCGGTTGCGCTGGGCTTGCAGCGTCTCCGCTTGTTGGATGATCGCGCGGCGCTGGCGATCTGTCTCGAGGATGCGGTCAATCAATTCCAGCGCGTCGGGGTCGTTGAGCTTGGCGAGCCTCTCTTTAACGAGTGCAGGGTTCTCCCGAATGAGGGTGATGTCCAGCATGAAACGGTCTCCTTGATATGCGTTGAGTGTGATCTTTAGGACTGTGGACGGGCAGGTGGTTCGGCGTCGTCAGGGTGCAAGCGCGGCGGGTTGAGCGGCTGGCGCATGTCAGATATAAAGCGCCACACGACCAAGACGACGCCTACGATCAAGTTCACCATGATGATGACGTTAAACACCTCTGGCGTAAGGAACGAAAGATCCACGCGAGCCTCCTATCAACAAAAACACCTCGCTGCGTTCGCCGCGCGAGGTGTTGACGTCACAGCCTCACAACGAACGGCCTCTTAAGCAAGGTTGTTCGCCGCAGAGGAAGCCGACAACGGCAGCAGGATGCTGAAGGTTGTCTCCACGTTTTCTACGGATTGAAACCACACTTTGCCGTTCATCAACGCAATCTCATGTTTGACAAGGTAGAGCGCAAGCCCATAGCCAAACTCGCTCATGATCTGCGGGTTCTTGCCGCGCTCGAACAACTGGAACACACAATCTTGATCTTCCTCGCGGATGCCGTAGCCCTCATCACGAATGTCGATTTGTGCTTGGCTGCCGCGCTTATGCGCTGTGATGAGCACGGGTGTTCCACGCATACTGTACATGATAGCATTCCGTAACAGTTCACGCAAGGCGTCGGCGAGGGTTGGTTTGTGGGCGTGCAGGGTCAAATCGTCGTGGATTTCAACTTGGATGCGACCTCTGTAATTATGAGTGTCTGTCTCTGGGTCGAGCAGTTCATGCTCATCGAGCGACTGCATGAACTCTTCAAGAAAACTGCGCACGTTTAACACTTGCAGCTCAGCAGTGATGCGGCGGCGCGTTTTACCCGTTCGCAAATTCTCAAGGCGACGCATGAGGTTCATCAAGCGCGAGGCGCGCTGCATGTGCATCGCAATGAGGACACCAAAGCCGCCGATGCGCCGTGCAAGCTTGGCCGCTGCCGCGTCTGCGTGGGGGCCTTCTAGCGTGCGGTTGATGAGCGTGATGTGGCCTTTCGTGGCGCTGATGGTCTCGTTCAACTCCTTCGTGAACTGATCCAACACGCTGCCCACAATGCCCCACTCCACGTTGTCGATCACCAGCAGGATGTGCAGTTCGCCGTTTTCGGCTGCGACCGCCGACGCTGAGCATGGGACATATTCCCCGCTGCGGATGATGTGAAAGGTAACAGGGCGGTCGCTGCTGAGCGCTTGCTCCCGAATTTGGTTCAGCGAATAGCCGGCCTGCCGCTCGTCCATGTTGAAGAGCGCCAGCGCGGCTGACCAGCCTTCTTTGCGCAGCAGGTGCAGATCCGTGCTGAGCAGCACCCCCGCTGCGATGTTGGCGTGGATGAGCGCTCCGTCGGATGAGAACAGCAGGGCGGCGTGCCTGAGGCCATCGAGTGCTGCGGTTGCTGTGGGTAATTTGAACACAACTGCTCCGCTTGGGTCTTAATTTTGTGGCATTATACCGCACTTAGCCCAATTCGGCTGAGCGCTAGGCTTCGGGGCGCATGTGCGGAAACAGCAGCACGTCACGGATGCTCTCAACGTTGGCGAGCAAGATCACCAGTCGATCCACCCCCATGCCAAACCCGCCCATGGGGGGCATCCCGTAGCGCATCGCGCGCAGGTAGTCCTCGTCGGTGGGGGTGGCGTCGTCGTCTTCTTTGCGGTAGAGCTGTGCCATCTCCTCAAAGCGCGCCGCTTGGTCGAGCGGGTCGTTCAGCTCGGTGAAGGCGTTGCCCAACTCCATGCCGCCGATGTACAGCTCAAAGCGCTCGACGTGAAAATCATCCCCTTGTACGCGCTTGGCAAACGGCGAGATGTCGCGCGGGTAGTCCATCACAAAAGTGGGCTGAATCAGCTTGGGTTCGACGTGTTCGCTGAAGAGATGCTCAACCATCTTGCCCCACGTTTCATCAGGCTTGAAGGTGTGGCTGAAGCGCTCATGGATGGCCTGCCGCAGCGCGTCGGCGGTTTGGTAGTCCATGTAGTCGATGCCGGTTGCCTGCTGGATGGCTGCGCGCATGGTAGTACGCGCCCACGGGCTGCCTAGATCAATCGTGTGGCTGCGGTAGACAATCGTCGTTGATCCGTTGGCTTGCTGGCAGATCGTCTTGGTCATGCGTTCGACGATGTCGGCCACGCCGTTGTAATCGATGTAGGCTTTGTAGAACTCCATCATGGTGAACTCAGGGTTGTGCTTGAAGCTCACGCCCTCGTTGCGGAAATCGCGCCCGATTTCGTATACCGCGTCAAAGCCGCCGACGATGAGCCGCTTCAGGTAGAGTTCGAAGCTGATGCGCAGGTAGAGGTCCTGTTTGAGTTCGTTGTGATGTGTCGTGAACGGTCGCGCGGCTGCGCCGCCGTAGAGGGGCTGCAAGATGGGCGTCTCCACCTCCAGCATGCCCTCGTTGTCGAGAAACGAGCGCATGGCTTGGATGATGCGCGTGCGTTTGACGAACACTTCGCGCACGTCACGGTTGACGGCTAGATCAGCGTAGCGCTGGCGATAGCGCGTCTCCTTGTCGGTGAACTCTCCGTATTCGACCACTGTGCCATCGTCTTTGACCTGCTGCTTGATGACGGGCAGGGGGCTGAGCGACTTGGCCAGCAGGCGGATGTGCGTGGGCTGCACGCTGACCTCGCCGGCTTGGGTGCGCATCATCGTTCCGCTAGCTTGTATAAAGTCGTCGACATCTAGCAGCTTCTCGCGGATGAGCTGAAACTGATCTTCGCCCAGCTCGTTGATGCGCAAAAAGAGCTGCAGGCGACCGCTTTCATCCTCAATATGCATGAAAGCGACTTTGCCCTTGAGGTTCACACGGCGAATGCGCCCCGTCACTGTGACGCTAACTGGCTTGGCATCAGCGGCGGCTTCATAGGCGCGGATGGCTTCTTGGGTGGTGTGAGTGCGTTCGACGCGCGCGGGGTAAAGTTCGACGCCTAGCGTCTTCAGGCGCTCAGCTTTTTCGAGCCGCTCACGTTCAACGTTGTTTGGCTGCCACATGGTTTAAAAGATCTTCTTGATGGTGAACACCGTGTCGCCAGCGGGGGCATGAACGGTCACTTTTTCGCCGACTTTTTTGCCCAGCAGTGCCTTGCCGAGCGGGCTTTCATCGCTGATCTTGCCGATGAGTGGGTTAGCTTCTGCGCTGCCAACGACTTGATATTCTTCTGTCTCTTTGGTTCCCGCTTCGACGATGACAACGCGCGACCCGATCTGAACGCGGTCGTGAGTAAGCTTTTCCTCATCAATCAGTTGAGCGTTGCGCAAGATGAGCGTCATACGTGCAATCTCGGCTTCGATGAACGCCTGTTCGTTTTTAGCATCTTCGTATTCGGTGTTTTCGGTCAGCTCGCCACCGTCTTCCAACGCGCGCTTCAGCCGTTCTGCGACTTCTGGACGTTTGACCTGAATGAACTCCTCCAAGCGCTCCTCGATCGCCTGCATACCTTCTCTTGTCAGATACTGCGTTTTGTCCAGCATAGGGGACTCCTAGCATAATTGAGTGTAAGCCGTAGTAACTACAGAAAACAACAAAGACACAGCGGACATAGGGCTGTGTCGAAACGAGCGACACGCCAAAGGCTGCGCCGCTGCGCGAATAATTTAACATGAAATGCCGCTGCTGTAAAGATGAGTGTTAAGTCATGCCCGGCAGCCGCACGTAGAAGGTCGTCCCGACGTTGGGCGTGCTCTCAACGTGGACGCTGCCGCCGAGCTTGCGAATTAGCCCAAAGGCAACCGGGATGCCGAGGCCGCTGCCTTTGAACTCGCGCACGGTGTCGTTTTCGCTGCGGAAGTAGATCGTGCCGAGCTTGGCCAGTTCCTCTGCGCTCATGCCGATGCCATTGTCGCTGATGCTGATGACGAGGTCGCTGCCGTCGGCGGCTCCGCGTACGGTGACGATGCCCGTTTCTGCCGGGCTGTAGCGCAGACCGTTTTCGATCAATTTGCCCAGCGCTTGCACCAGCAGGTCGCTGTCGACGTTGAGGATGGGCAGGCCTGATGGCACGTCGAACACAAGCTGGCGGTTCAACTCGGTCGCGAGGGGCGTAAAGTCCTTCTCAAGGCGCATGGCAATGTTCTTGAACATGTCCATCTTGGGGGAAAGCTTGAGTGTGTTCTTGCGCAGCTTGTTCATCGTGCTGACGTCGATCATCAGGCTTTCCATGCGGCGGGCGTTGACCTTGATCGTGCCGAGAAACTGCTTTTGCATGTCGTTCAGTTCGCCCATCGCGCCCAGCATGTCGCTGTAGCCGCGGATGCTCGTCATCGGGGTGCGCAGCTCGTGAATGGCATGCCCGACGAAGTAGGCCTCCTCCTGCATGTAGCTTTCGAGGTCGACGGGGGCTTTGGCGCTGGCCTCGCGCAGAGCAGCCTCATGCTCGGCTTGGGCCGCAGCCAGCAGCGAGGCAATTGCTTCAATCTGGCTAGGCAGGCGGATCGGGATGATCGTCCCTTGACGCGCCGCCTCTAACAGCTCATGAAGCTGTGCTTGTGCTTGGGTGAGGGCGTTTAATTCAGTCAACGGCTCGCTC
Organism: Anaerolineae bacterium; assembly: GCA_034432435.1. Lineage (GTDB taxonomy): Bacteria > Chloroflexota > Anaerolineae > Aggregatilineales > Phototrophicaceae > JANWYT01. The sequence continues at coordinate 3,140 of DAOUBS010000089.1, read as the reverse complement.
CTTTGTCATCTCTGATCTGTTGGAGCCAACGCGCGTCCAGTAGCGTTCGCCCCAGAGGTCTTTTTGAACGCGGAAGCTCATCTCAACGTCCTGCCGCATGTGGTCTGTGTTCTGCCAGAACGTTGAAATCTGCGAGGCGTAACAAGCCATCGCATCCATCTTAAGCGCGAGTTCTTGTGGGCCGAGGAACACCCAACGCGGCTGAACGGTCGTGCCGACGTCGATGAGCGCGTGGGTGATCTTGCTGCTGTCCTTCATGTAGGGAAAGTCGGTGTAGAACTGAAGGATGATGCTCGGTTTCTGCGCAGCCAATTCCACCCCCCAGCGGCGCACAATCTGATGATCGACGTGGTTGCCTACGCCCAACGGCGCGTAGAGATAATCGGCTTGCAAGGCGTAAGCAGCGGCCTCAGAGAGGTCAGCGTAGGCGTCGAGGCGGTCTAAGGGGTGCACGCTGCCCCACAAGCTGGCTTCGTCAGGGTAGAGGGGTTGTCCATTGGCCATGCGGTAGACACAATCTGGAATGCCGAGTTGAACGATCTCAGCGCCGAGCTGCTGCGCGGCGGAGGCGTCTTCCCGCTGGCGCATGGGGATAGGGTTTTCCCCCGCCTGCCAACGGGCATGCAGCTCGCGCACGATGGGCGTATCTGGGACAACGCTCGGCAGATCACCCCCCATGATGGTGAGGATCGTCACGCGGTGACCTGCGCGCACAAGTTGGGCGATCGTGCCGCCACAGCTGAAGATGGCGTCATCAAAATGCGGGGACAAAAAAACGTGATGCTCCATAGGATTAATCCATGTGCTTTAGGCTTGCGACAGTAAACGTAAATGTACTTCCGTGCCCGACTTGGCTGGTGATCCCGATGCGGCTTCCCATCTGTTCGACGATGCTGCTGGTGATGGCGTAGCCGAGTCCTGTGCCGGGTTGAGAGCGGGTGAAGCTGTCCTCAGCGCGCCAGAACTTCGTTCCGAGTTTGCGCACGTTCTCAGGGCTGAGGCCGATGCCCGTATCCGACACGCTGAAGCGCACACGGTCGCCTGTGGGCTGCACGCTGAGGGTAATTGTGCCGCCATTCGGCGTGTACTTGTATGCGTTGCTGATGAGGTTTGTCAACACTTGCACGAGGCGATAGTAGTCAGCGTAGAGCGTGGGCAGGTTTGGCGCGGCGTCAAGGTGGAAGGTATGGCCACGCGCTTGAATCTGCGGCATGGTTTGGTCGAGCACGGCTTCAATCACGTCGTCTATTTTGACTTCGATTTCTGACAAGAAGAAGTGCCCGCTTTCAATGCGCGAGATGTCAGACAAATCGCTGACGAGAATTTCCATGCGCTTGACGGTTGCGCTGATGCGCTCTAAGAAGTTGATCTGCTGCTCGGATATCCCTTCTGGCTGCATGAGCAGCAGGTCCGCATAGCCTTGAATGCTCGTCATAGGGGCTTTGAGGTCGTGGGCGACAACGCCTACAAACTCGCTTTTGGCGCGGTTGGCTGCTTGAACGGCGGCGTACAGACGCGCATTTTCGATGGTGACGGCGGCACGGGCGGCTACGCGCTCTGCCAGATCAACCTGTTGGGCCGCGATGGGGTGATCGTCTCGTTCTAAGATGATAACGGCTATTAACGTGCTGTCACGGTGAATGGGGACGAGGGCGGCGCTGCCGCGCTCAATGGAGATCAGCTGGGACTGTGCCGTTTGCGCGACGTCTAGTGCTTGGGGATAGCGTTGCAGCAGATCGGCGCTGTGGTCGTCTGAAGCTGGCCATAATGCAACGTGCCTGAGCTTACTTTCGCCTTCGTCAACCACTGCCAGGCAGCCTGACGTAGCCTCTGTCAGGTAGCAGCACATCTCAAGGGTGAAGTTGAGCGCGGCTTGATAGTCAAGTTTTTCATTCAGACGGAGGTCGATGCGGCGCAAGGTGCGCAGCTCTTCGATGACGCGGTTCAGTTCGGCGTCGGTCGTGCTGAACAGTTGGGCGTTGTCGATGGCGATGCTGGCTTGGCTGGTGAGGGCTTCCATCGTCGATAAATCTTCTGGTCCGAAGAGGCCTGCCACAACGCGGTTTTCGACGTAGGCCACGCCGATGATCATCCCGCGCGCGCGCAGCGGGCAGGCCATGATGCTGCGCATGCCTTGCGAGAGGATGCTTGCGCCGGACTGAAAGCGTGGATCCTCTACTGCGTTGGTGGTGAGGAGGGATTCACTGTTGTCCATGACCATGTTGACGATGGTACGGCTGTAGCTAGCTTGATCGAGGCTGAGGCTCTGCTGGTCGATGTTGCGACCAATCTTGAGCTGCAAGTTACCGTCGTCGTCGCGCAGCATGATAAAGCCGCGCTCTGCCCCAGTCAGTTGAATCACTGCGTCCATCACTTGTTCTAGTACCACGTCCAGCTCAAGCGATGTCCCTAGTATGCGCGTGACATGATACAAGGCCTCAAAACGGAGCGCGTTGGCCTGCGTTTTTTGAACGTCCTGAAGCTGTTCAATGAGCGCGGCGACGCGGTCAATCTGGCGCAGGACAAACTCAGGCTCTATGCTGCCATTGGCAATTTGATTGCGCGCGAGTTTCAAGCTCTGATGAGCGATTTTTAGCTCATTTTCGTCAATTAGTTTCTTCATCGGAGGCCGTCTTGGCGTCACCTGACTGATAGTAATCGCACCACTGCTGAATTGGACATAAGCCACAGATCGGCGCGCGCGCTTTGCACACTCGCCGCCCGTGATAGATCAACTGGAGGTGGAAGGAGTAGTAATCTTGTGGCGGGACGATGGCTTCCATCACGAGGTGGGCGTTGTCGGCGCTGATGCGCGGCGGCAGAAACCCAATGCGCTGGCCAACGCGCAGCACATGCGTATCCACTGGGAAGGCTGCCATACCATAGCCAAAGCACAGCACAATGCTGGCAGTTTTGCGGCCCACGCCGGGCAGCGTCAACAGCCAGTTGATCGCGTCTTGTGGGGGCAGAGTAGTTAGAAAGTCGATGTTGTACTCACCGCGCTCAGCGTAGATCGCGCGCAGGGTCGCTTGAATGTTGGGGCCTTTGCTGTTGGCCAGCCCTGCGGGGCGGATCACGTCAATCAGGTCGTCCGTGTCGGCGTTAGCTATGTCGTCCCAACTGGCATAACGCGCTTTCAG
>DAOUBS010000088.1:0-19888 GCA_034432435.1 Anaerolineae bacterium | reverse complement strand
GATCACCTGCACCGGCGCACACAGCACCACCGTTTCCGCGTCCATCACCCCCATGCGCAGATCATCGGTCACGTGGTCACAGATGCCCTGCTCGATGGCGTAACGCCGCGTTTGTGGTGAAGGATCGACACCGGTAATGCGCTCGGCGCGCGGTCGCAGCGCTAGCGCCAGCGAAGCGCCCATCAGCCCCAAGCCTACTACTGCCAAATGCTTAGTACGAAACCCCGTTGTCGTCATCGTTCGCTCACTTCTTGCGTGGTGTAGACAACTCCGGACGAAGGGACACCGCGCCTTTCAGATAAACGTGCTCTAGCTCGTGCTGCTGTTTGGTCGTGTTCCAATGGACGAGCACGCGAATGCAACGTTTGACGCCGTCGGGCACGTCCATCTCCTGAAAGCCCATCAACGCCACCTGATGCCACCCCATGTCGCGCGCCGCTTTCGCAGGGAACGCTGCGTTCAAGTCCGGCGTCGTGGTGAACAGCACGCTGGCCACATCCTCAGGTTGAATGCCGTTTAATCGGACAATTTCTTGCAGCACTTCAGTCGTCGCCGCGTGGATCGCCTCTGCGGTGTTGGCGTCAGCCGTGATTGCGCCGCGAACCCCCCTCACCATTAACATACTCTCTGCCCTTTCCACAAAAAAAGCGCGATGATGAACGTCTCGCGCTGATTAGTCTATGGGGCTGTCTTTAGCCAAACAAACGCTAGCGACTCATCATCTATCGGATTTTGTCGTAGCCGTAATAGTAAAATTGGCGGACAGCGTGCATCACCATGTCAAAGATTATCCCGTGTCATAGTAGAGAGTAACGACGAACTGAAAACTTGTCAACCTTTGCGCAGCCTCTCCATTACTCAGCAGCGATCATCGTCTTTTTGCGCCAGACCAGACACCAGCGCGCGCGTCAGCAGTCGAACCGCCTCGACGCCCTCTTGCCCAGCCCGCACCAACGCACTGCCCACGATGAACCCATCCACCAATGATTTGATCTGCTTGACGTGTTCCGGTTTGCTGATGCCGAAGCCCAGCACCAGCCTCTTATCTGTCCGTGCGCGGATGCGCCCCAACGTGTCGGTCAAGTCAGGCGGCAGCTCAGCGCGCTCGCCGGTGATGCCCGTCAGCGCGACCACGTAGATAAAGCCAGTGGCGCGGCTGGCCACAAGGTCGATACGTCGGTCATCGCTGGTCGGCGCGAGCATGAACACCTGCGCCAGCCCGGCTGCTTCACAAGCCGCGCTGAAGTAATGCGCTTCCTCAGCTGGCAGGTCAGGGACAATGAGACCATCCGCGCCAGCAGCACGCGCATCTTGCACGAAGCGTTCCGCGCCGTAGGCAATCAGGGGGTTGGCATAACCCATCATCATCATCGGCTGTGCGACGCCCCGCGCCCGCAGCGTCGCCACCGCGTCTAAGCATTTGCGCACCGTTACCCCGTTGTCGAGCGCGACCTGCGTCGCCATCTGGATGGCGGGGCCGTCCGCGATGGGGTCGCTAAACGGGATACCAATCTCAAACCCATCCACTCCCTCAGCCGCCATCGCCTCAACCGCGTCGATGCTCTCGTCATAGGTCGGGTAGCCAATCGGAAAGTAGGGCAAGAACGCCGCGCGATTTTGGGCGCGCGCTACGTTGAACATCGCATCCAGTGCGGCAAGGCCTTGCTGCGTGCGTGTGAGTGTCATAAGTCAATCCTTCAAACTCGAACGATGATACCTTCAACGTGTGCTACCGTCCACTCCGCTTGAGTCGCAAACGGTGGGCAGGTCGTCCAATCGTCATAAATGCGACACAGGTGCTGAGCCGCTGCCGTCGTGATGCACGCTGCGACGCTGTCGGCAACGTCTTGACTGCGCACAGTTTGCAGTTCTACGGGTAGCAATACCTCAATCGCGCCCAGCGCGTTGAACGCCTCGACAAACGCGCCCACATTAGTTGAGCGCGCTAGCCCTACGCGCGCCCAGGTGTGCGATGGGTACACCTCGCACACCTGCTTATCCGTCGGCGTGTCCAGCGGGTAAGCGGCCACCCCCTTCTGGTGCAGATACCACAGCAGTTTTGACCCCGCATATACCATTCCAACCAACGACGGGTTGACGCGCTTCAGACCACTGTAAGCGCCTGCGGCGGCGTCTGTCTCGCGGCAGTAGAGCGAGGCCGCGCGGCACTTTCCTTCACAGCGACCCACGCGCTCCGCCAATAGCTCGGCAAACTCCACTCGTGAGCAGTTCAAGCTCAACTCGTGCAACCCCGCCACGCCTAGACGCTGCATCGCCGGCTGCGGCAGTCGGAACGGGAAGTCCAACCCACACAGCAGCGGCGCAGCGTGCAGAGCGATCTCAGCGTACAAGTCAAGGCGATCATCGCACGCGCGCAGCGTGTCAATTGTCAGCACGCCGTCGATCAGGCTACCGCTGACGACTGTGATCTCTGGCGATTTTCCGCCGCTGAAATCCGCCCCGAGGATGCGCATCAGTTCCCTAGCAGCTTCATCACCGTGTCAAGGTCTTTATCGCCGCGCCCGCTCAAGTTGACCAAGATGATGCTGTCTTTGGGCATGATCGGCGCGCGCTTGATGACCTCCGCGATGGCGTGGCTGCTCTCCAACGCGGGGATGATGCCCTCGTTCTCGCACAGAACTTTGAACCCCTGCATCGCTTCGTCATCGGTGGCGCTGGTGTAAAACGCGCGCTCCAACGACCGCAGATAAGCGTGCTCTGGTCCAACGCTCGGATAGTCCAGCCCGGCGCTGATGCTGTGCGTCTCGCGCACTTGGCCGTCATCTGTTTGCATCACGAATGAGCGCGTGCCGTGTAGGATGCCGGGCCGCGCCACATCAGGGTTAGCAAAGCGCGCCGCGTGTTTCTCCGTGTGGATGCCCAAACCGCCCGCCTCCACGCCGATCAGTTCAACGTTGGGATCGTCGCGGAAGGCGTGGAACAGCCCAATCGCGTTGCTGCCGCCCCCCACACAGGCGATGCACACGTCCGGAAGTTGCCCAGTCGCATCAAGGATTTGCTGCTTGGCCTCCACTCCGATCACGCTCTGAAAGTCGCGGACGATGCGCGGGTAGGGGTGCGGCCCCAGCGCAGACCCCAACAGATAGAACGTACTGCGGACGTTCGTCACCCAATCGCGCATCGCCTCGTTGATGGCGTCCTTGAGCGTACGGCTGCCGCTCTCTACTGGGATCACCTCCGCGCCCATCAGCTTCATGCGGAACACGTTAGGCTGCTGGCGGGCGATGTCCACGCTGCCCATGTACACGTGGCACTCTAGGCCCAACAGCGCCGAGGCGGTCGCGCTGGCCACGCCGTGCTGCCCTGCGCCCGTCTCAGCGATAACGCGATGCTTGCCCATGCGCTTAGCCAGCAGCGCCTGCCCCAACGCGTTGTTGATCTTGTGCGCGCCGGTGTGCGCCAAGTCCTCACGTTTGAGGTAGATCCGTGCGCCGCCCAACATCTCAGTGAGGCGCTTGGCGTAGGTGAGCGGCGTAGGCCGCCCGACGTAGGTGCGCTGCAAATGGCTCAGCTCCGTGTGGAAAGCCGCGTCTTGCATCGCCTCTTGATAAGCCGCCTCCAGCTCGTCCAGCGCAGGGATGATCGTCTCAGGGACGAAGCGTCCACCAAACTCACCGTAGTAGCCGCGTGCATCTGGAACATTCGTGATAACACTCATCGCAATACCTCTCTTGCTCTTACAATAAATCGTCTCATCTTGTCGTGATCTTTCACGCCGGGCGTGCCGCTCTCCACACCGCTGGCTACGTCCACCCCCCACGGGCGAAACTGCGCGACGCGCTCGGCCACGTTGTCCGGCGTCAGGCCACCCGCCAACATCAAACGCGGCGTGAGCGCGCTCACGGCTGTAATCACCTCAGCGCTCGCGCCTTCCCCTGTCCCGCCACGCAGCGTCGGATGATAAGCGTCCAACACCAACGAGGGGAAGCGCGCATCGGGCTGTGGGTGCTGGCTGAAGTACGTCGCGTCCTCGCGCGCCTGTGCCACGTTGGCCGGCTGAACGGCCTTGAACGTGGGCAGCTTCAGCTCGCGCATCACTTCCAAGCTTTCATCGCCGGACAGTTGGATCGCATCTAACCCAACTGTGCTGGCTGAACTGGAGATTTCATAAGTCGCTGCGTTGACGAATACCCCCACCAACAGCGGGCACGCCGCCCCCAAGCGCCGCCGCAGCGCCAGCACCAGATCGTGCGCTGCGTTTACCTCAACGTGACGCGGCGACTTGCGGTAGAAGTTGAGGCCGATCATGTCCGTGCCTGCTTCTGCCGCGGCAATGGCGTCATCCAGTTTTGTAATACCGCAAATCTTCACCACAGTCATAGGCGCGCGACCCCACTCAAACTGCGTACTTGCTCCGTCATGTTCTGCGCTGTCACCAAGCTCTCACCAACAAGGACGGCATGCGCGCCAGCTTGTGCCATGCGCTCTACGTCAGCCACGGTGTGGATGCCACTTTCAGCGACCAGCGTCACCCCCTTTGGAATCCAACGCGCCACCCGCTCGGTGACTTCAAGGCTCACTTGGAAGGTGTGTAGGTTGCGGTTGTTGACGCCGATCACCGTCGCGCCGATGCGCAGCGCGCGCTCAGCTTCCAACTCATCGTGGATTTCTACGAGCGCAGTCATGCCGTAGCCCGTGATGCGCTCATGCAGATCGCGCAGCAGATCATCTTCCAACGCCGCCGCTATCAGCAGCACAGCATCTGCTCCATAAAAGCGCGCCTCATCCACCTGATACGGGCTGATGATGAACTCTTTGCGCAGTACAGGCAAGTCAACCGCCTGCCGCACCATCACAAGGTGATCCAAATGCCCCATGAAGAACTTTTCATCCGTTAAGACGCTGACCGCGCTTGCGCCGTTGTCGGCATACCCCTTGGCGATGCGTACAGGGTCAAAGTCCTGCACGAGTATTCCTTTACTTGGCGAGGCCTTCTTGACCTCAGCAATGAGCGCCACAGTTGGCTTATACAGCGCTCCAACAAAATCACGCACCGGGTACGGGGACTTCTCGGCTAGATCGCGCATCATTCGAAACGAGGTAACCATACTGCGCTGGCCGACCTCAGTTACTTTTCGCGCGAGAATTTGGTCTAGGATCGTATTCGTCTTAGTGAAAGTGACCATCTGCTGCCTTTTACTGAACTCGTTGACTATACGTAATGAGCGCCTCAAGCTTGGCTAGCGCCGCCCCGCTGTCGAGCGACTCGCGCGCCATGTCGATTCCATCCAGCAGCGACGACACCACACCGGCCGCCATCAACGCTGCACCGCTGTTCAGCAGCACCACGTCACGCTTTGCGCCGCGCACGCTGCCATCCAACACCCCACGCATGATCTGCGCGTTCGTCTGCGGGTCGCCGCCTTGCAGTTCCGTGATGTTCGCGCCCTCAAACCCGTAATCCAACGGGTTGATCTCGGTGCGCTGCACACTGCCGTCTTCACGCAAGATCGCTACGGTATTCGGACCGGTGATCGTCAGCTCGTCGAGATTGCCATAGCCGCAGACGACCATCGCGCTCTTCGTGCCCAGCGCGCGCAGCACATGCGCCAAGAAGTCCGTCAAATCTGGCGCGAACACCCCCATCAACTGACGATTGGCTCCGGCGGGGTTCGTCAGCGGGCCGAGAATGTTGAACATCGTCCGCACGGCCATTTCTCGTCGCGGCTGGATCGCGTGTTTCATCGCAGGGTGCAGCTTCACTGCGAACAAAAACCCGATGCCCACTTCATCAATGCAGTCCGCTATCTGCTCTGGCGTCAGGTCGAGGTTCACCCCCAGCGCGGCCAGCACGTCAGCGCTGCCGCTCTTGCTGCTGGCGGCGCGGTTGCCATGTTTGGCCACGCGCACTCCCGCCCCGGCCGCCACAAACGCAACCGTCGTGCTGATATTGAAGGTGTGCGAACGATCCCCCCCTGTGCCGCACGTGTCGAGCAGATCCCCCTCAGACTTCACGCGCACGGCGTGCGCGTTAGCGCGCATGGCGCGAGCGCTGCCGATGATCTCTTCCAACGTTTCGCCCTTCATACGCAGCCCCATCAGGTAAGCGCCAATCTGCGCATCCGACGCGCCGCCGCTCATGATCTGATTCATCACTGCTTCGGCGTCGGCCGCTTGCAGGTGACCAAAGCGGCTGATGATGTCGATGGCTTGCTGAATGGGTGACAACTCCATAGTGCACTTCGCTCCGTTTAGATGGAAATCTGTTTATTCTTCAACAGCAGTTGGTGCAGCTCCTCCACGCTGAGCGGCGGCGTGCGCGTGTGCGCCATCCGATGACAGTTCGCGCATAACAAATGCAAGTCTTCGACGCGCGTTTGCTGCTCCCCCGTAAAGCTTGCCAACTGCACCCCGTGATGCGCCTCAATGTAAGCCACCCCGTAGGCCTCTAAAAAGCTGAACCCACACACCTCACACGATAGCCGTGGGTCCCGCTGCTGATGCCGCAGCTTCGCTTCGCGGATCAAGGCGCGGTTGCGCTGGCGTTCTTGCAACGTTCGCAGCACCAGCTTGCCCTCGGTGTAGGCGCGGTCGTCCTCCGTCAGCTCAAGGTAGTCCTGCACAAAATCCTGTGCAGCAATAGCTTCATCTTGATACGCTGCCCACAAGTCGTTCAAAAGCTGCGCGCTCTCTGGTTGCAACGCCCGCAGCGCGCGCCACCGCTGCACACCCAACACCTCAGACGATCCATCATCCATATGGATGATCTCGCCGGCGCGCCCCGTGATGTCGATCAACCGCAGCGGTTCCACATCCCGCCGATCCGAGATAGCATACCACGAGGCATCACGCCACGGCTTGTCAGAGTTGACCAAGTCCGACGCAGTCAGCGCATCTTGCGTGACTACAGCCACCTTCACCCGCCCCAGCAGGTAGAGCCGCCCCCGGTGGATATTCAGCAGCCACAGCACGTCGCCGGGTTTGACACGCTCCAAATGCCGTCCAGTTGCGTAGTGCGCATCCAGCACAGCGTTGAGGTCACGGCGTTCTTCATCTGTCAGCCGTTGGTACAGCGTGTAGTGCACCGCCTCAAAATAGGCCGGACGCCGCGCCATAGCGCTACACAGCCTCCGACGTTGTTGCCATCGCCAAGAAATTACGGAAGATCTGGATGCCGTGCGTCGTCAAGATCGACTCAGGATGAAACTGCACCCCCAAGATAGGATAGTGCTTGTGGCGCAGCCCCATGATCTCGTCTTCATCCGTCCATGCCGTCACCACAAGGTCAGTCGGCAGCGTCTCAGGCAGCACAACAAGGCTGTGATAGCGCGTCGCTTGAAAGGGGTTTGGCAGCCCGCGGAACAGCGGGTCGTCATCGTGGTGAATCATGCTGATCTTGCCGTGCATCTGGCGCTTGGCGTGCGACACCACCCCGCCAAACACCTCCCCAATGGCTTGATGCCCTAGACAGACACCCAGCAGCGGCGTCGTCGGCCCCAGCTCACGGATGACGTCCGGTGAGATGCCGCTGTCTTTAGGGAAGCCCGGCCCCGGCGAGATGACGATGTGCGTAGGCTGCATGGCGCGCACTTGATCGACTGTCACTTGATCGTTGCGCACAACTTCGATCTGTGCGCCCAATTCACCCATCTCTTGAACAATGTTGTAAGTAAAGCTGTCGTAGTTGTCGATCACAAGAATCATAGCACTATCTATCCTCTAATTCTCCAAACGTCCTCGTGGCCAACCCTTCCAAATGCCGCGTGTCATCCAGCATCGTGATCCGCCATGGGCCATGGCCTTCTCGACCCAGCGTCGTCACGCTCATGTTGCTGTACTTCAGTTTGTTGGGTTCAAAATCGGGCACAAGCTCTGGCAGCAGCAGGCGCATCGCGGTTGTGTGCGACAAGATGCCGACCACTTCACTCTGTTCTTTTGCAAACAAATCTGTTATGAACGACTGCACACGCTCGCGCACATCTCGCCGCGATTCGCCGCCTGGAATGCGATAGTTTTCAGGATCAGCCTGTAGTTGGGCATACTCGTCAGGATACCAACTAGCGATCTCCTGACGGGTCAAGCCTTGCCAAATCCCCACTGCCCGCTCGCGCAGGCGCGCATCCTGTATCGGCTGCAAACCGATGGCATCTGCGATAATTTGCGCCGTCTCGAGTGCTCGCTGCAAATCGCTCGTGTAAAGCGCGTTCATGCCCGTGTTGCGGATGTACTGCGCGGCGCGTTCCGCCTGCGCACGTCCCGTCTCGTTCAACGGAACCGCAACCGTGCCCTGCCAGCGCTCCATTCTGTTCCAATCCGTCTCACCCGGACGCAAGAAAACAAGTTGTTGAATGGCCATTTTAAGCCTCCTTGAGGTGGTTATAACAGGCCGCTTTCTGCGTATTGTAACGCAAGCGCAACACCTTTGGCTTTGTTCAAGCATTCCTGATGCTCGCTGGTCGGGTCGCTGTCTGCCACCAAGCCAGCGCCGGCCTGCAAGTAGACTCGGTCGCCGCGCATCAACAGCGTGCGGATGGTGATGCAGGTGTCCATCGAGCCGTCAAAGCTGAAATAGCCGACCGCCCCGCCGTAGGTCCCGCGCCGTGTGCCCTCCAATTCCTCGATGATCTCCATCGCGCGGACTTTGGGCGCGCCGCTCAACGTCCCCGCCGGGAAGGTTGCTCGCAGCAGGTCGAAAGCGTTCAAATGCGGGCGCAGCCGACCTTCCACGTGGCTGACGATGTGCATCACGTGGCTGTAGCGCTCCACGACCATCATCTCACGGACTTTCACCGTGCCGTACTCGCACACACGCCCCAGATCGTTGCGCCCCAGATCCACCAACATCACGTGCTCAGCAATCTCTTTGGGGTCAGCTATCAGTTCTCGCTCCAACGCTTGATCTTCGGCCTCGGTTTTGCCGCGCTTGCGCGTGCCAGCAATCGGGCGCACGCTGGCCGTGCCGTCCTCAAGGCGCACCATGACCTCAGGCGACGCACCAACTAAGGTTAGATCGTTGTCGAACTCCAACAAGAACATGTAAGGCGACGGATTGAGCGCCCGCAGCGCGCGGTAAATCGCCAATGGTGAGGCCGACGTGCGCTGGCTGAAGCGCTGCGACAAGACGATCTGAAAGGCATCACCGTTGCGAATGTAGACCTTTGCCGCGCGCACGGCCTCCTCAAACTGTGCTTGTGTCATGTTCGACGTGAGGGTGTCTCCTAAAGGCGTGGGCGGGGGCATAAACGGCGGCAATGGCTGATACAGCACGTTCACAATGTCCTCGATGCGTTGCGCCGCTCGGTCGTAGGCCGCTTTAGGGTCGCCGGTGTTGTGCGCGTTGACCAGCACCAGCAGTTGATGCTTGGCGTGGTCAAAGATCACCAGCGCGTCAGTCAGCATGAACATCGCGTCCGGCACGCCCAACTCATCAACAGCCGTAGTCGGCAGCTTTTCAAAATGCCGCACAATGTCATAGGCCATGAAGCCCACCGCCCCGCCGATCAAGCGCGGCAGGCCAGCCACTTTCACCGGTCGGAACTGGCGGATGTACGACTCCACCACATGCAGGGGGTCTTCGCCTTCTGCGAGTGGGCGCACCTGCGTACCTTCTGCTGTGCGCAGGACCACCTCACGATCCTGTACACTGAGGATACCCGCCGGGTCAACTCCGATGAACGAGTAGCGCCCGACGCGCTCGCCGCCTTCGACGCTTTCCAGCAGGAAGGCGCGCTTGCCAGCGTGGGTCAGCTTCATGTATACCGACACAGGCGTTTCAAGGTCTGCTAGCAACGTGCGATAAACAGGCACAAGATCGCCCTGCGCAAAATAAGCCAGCACATCATTGAATGTAGGTTGTAGATCGCTGCGGTAGCGTTGAGCGGGCATGAACATCGGTGCACCTCCTTAGAGCTTGGAAACAAAAAACTTCTCTCCAACACAAGGACGAGAAGTAGTTTCCCGCGGTGCCACCTTGTTTGGGCAGTTGATGCCCCCCTCTGTAGGTACGAGCTACTCACGCTGATACCCTGCGCCATGATGACGGAGCGCTCGCCGTCGTAGGCTACTGTTCGTTCACCCACGCAACTCCCCAGCCCATTCACCTACCCTTTGGCAGCTTCCCCTCTCAGCATGCCGGGGAATTCTCTGTCTGCTAGCAGCAGGTTACTCTTCTGGATCACAGTCTTTGTGTATTCAATTGCGATTAAGGTAACTCGTCTGACCGCGTTTGTCAAGTCGGTTCACGACTTCAGAACGACCGTGCTATAATGATAAGCGTTATAAGCATCCTCAAAAAAGGACGAACACGCTTGCTCTCCAATCAGCAGATCGCCACGATCTTCAGCAACATTGCTGACATGCTCGAAATCATGGGCGAAAGCAAGTTCCGCTTCCTGTCGTATCGCCGCGCCAGCGAGACGATCAGCGAGCTGCCGCGCGACCTCGCCGCCTATGTTGAGGATGGCACGCTGGAAGAGATTCCAGGCGTTGGCAAGGCCATCGCTGACAAAATTCGTGAGCTACTCAGCACTGGCCAGTTAGCCTACTATGAGCAGCTCAAAGCCCACGTGCCGGAGACGCTCGTTGAGGTAATGAAGGTGAACGGGGTCGGCCCCAAAAAAGCCAAACTGTTTTGGGATCAACTGGGGGTGACAACCCTAACCGCCCTTCAGGAGGCCGCTGCTGCGGGCAAACTGCGCGCCTTGTCGGGCATGGGCGCCAAGAGCGAAGCCAAAATCCTTGAGAGCATCGCCGCGCTCAGTCGACAAACAGGCCGCTTTCCCATCGGGCGTGTTCGCCCTACTGCGGAAGCTGTTTTGAAGGAACTCATGACCGTAGAGGGCGCGCTAGAAGGCACGCTGGCTGGCAGCCTGCGACGCGGCAAAACCACTATCGGCGATGTGGACATCCTCATCGCCAGCGAATCCCCTGCGCCCCTTATGGAGCGTTTTGTCAGCGTCCCGCGAGTAGCGCGCGTCCTCGGCAAAGGTGATACCAAAAGCTCTGTTGAAACTGACTTCGGCTTACAAATGGATCTGCGCGTGCTGAAGCCCAGCCAGTGGGGAACAGCCTTGCAATACTTCACCGGCAGCAAGGAACACAACATCCGCATTCGTGAGCTGGCGCTAGCCAAAGGCTACAGCCTCAACGAGAGCGCCTTCAGCCCCGTTGACGCCAACGGCCGCGTCATCCCCGACGCGCCCAAAGTCACCTTCGCGCGTGAGGAGGAGGTGTATGAGTTCCTCGGCCTGCCGTGGATTCCGCCGGAGCTGCGCGAGGACAGCGGCGAGATTGAGGCGGCTCTGCAAGGCAAGCTGCCCGACTTGATCACCCGCGCCGACATCATCGCTGACCTGCACATGCACACCACATGGAGCGACGGCACGCTATCGATCCGTGGCATGGCGGAGCAAGCCATCCAACGCGGACATCGCTACATCTGCATCACCGATCACTCACGCAGCTTGGGCGTCGCCAATGGCCTCTCGATCGAGCGCCTGATGCAGCAACACGACGAAATCCAGCAGCTCAACGAGGAGTTTGATGGGCGTATCACCCTCTTGCATGGCACTGAGATGGACATCAAAGCAGATGCCACGCTCGACTTCCCAGACGACGTGCTCGCACAGTTGGACTTCGTCGTCGCCTCGCTGCACGTCAGCTTGGGACAGCCACGCGCTCAGATCACCGATCGGCTGCTGGCGGCCATCCACAACCCACACGTTGACCTCATCGGCCATCCTTCAGCCCGTTACATGCTAGACCGCGAGCCAGTCGACGCCGATTGGGATGCGGTGTTCGACGCGGCGGCCAAGACCGGGGTTGCGCTGGAAATCAACTGCAACCCCCGCCGCCTCGACCTTGACGCACCCTACGCTCGCAGGGCGATCGAGCTGGGGATTCCAATTTGCATCAACACAGACGCCCACAGCCCCGCCATGCTGGACGATCTAAGCTACGGGGTGACCATCGCGCGACGCGGATGGGTTACTCCGCAGCATGTCTTGAACACTAAGCCGCTCCCTGAGTTTCTAGCATGGGCGCGCGCCAGAGGGACTTGACGCATGACACAGCCACCACCGCCGCCGCCAGAGTTCAACGAGGACACCAACCGCAGCAGCACCCAACCCACTCGATCCCAGCCGTCAGCACCCATGGCGCCGCCGCTGCGTCGCCCCTCCCCTTCAACAATGGGTCAGCCGCACGTCGGCGTACGCCCTCAACCGCGCGCAGCCGCCACAGGCGACATCCGCCGCGTTGCCCCCCCGCGCCGCCGTCGTCGTACCACGTTGATTTTGCCGTGGTGGTCGATTTTGATCATGATCGCAGGGGTCATGATCGTGGTTTTTGGCGTGGTCAGCGTCTTTGTTGCGTTGGGGCAGCGCGCCACGCCTCAGGCCGTCACGCCGATCATCCGCATCATCACCGCCCAGCCCACCGCGCCGCAAGCCGTTCTCCCACAGGCCACCAGTGCCCCGTTGATCCAACTGCCCAACCTCGGCACGGGCAGCGCTGGCCAGCTCGCGCTGGACGGTCCGACGCTCCCACCGGTACAGTTCACCAACACCCCTGTGCCGATCACAATTGGCTCGACGGTGGTCGTGAACGGCGTCGGCGCGAACCAACTCAACGTGCGCGATCGCGCAGGTGTGAGCGGCACAAACATCTTGTTCCGCGCCCCCGACGGAACCCGCTTCACGATTATCGGCGGCCCACAGCAAGCCGACAACTTCATCTGGTGGCAAATTCAAGCCCTCGACAACCCCGCCAGCAGTGGATGGGCTGTATCGAATTATTTGCGGGTGATCGGAGGAAACTAGCGTGACAGACGTCACCAAAGCCGAACGCGCCGCGTGGCTGCGCGACACGCTGAACGAGCACATTTACCGCTATTACATCCTCAGCGCGCCCATCATCACCGACGGTGAGTACGACCGCCTCTATCAGGAACTCGTCGCGCTGGAAGAAGCTGACCCGACGCTCATCACCCCTGACAGCCCTACCCAGCGCGTGAGCAGCGACCTGCAAGAAGACCTGCCCAAGATTCGCCACGCTGCGCCCATCCTCAGCTTGTCGAACGCCTTCAGCGTGGACGACCTGCGCCGCTGGGAGGAGCGCAACCTGCGCCTGCTGCCCCCTAACACCCAGCTTAGCTACGTGGTAGAGCCTAAGCTCGACGGCCTTACCATCGTGCTGACGTATGAGAACGGCCTCTTGCGCAGCGGCGCGACCCGCGGCAACGGCGACATCGGCGATGACGTGACCGCCAACGTCCGCACGCTCAAGACGGTTCCACTGCGCATCCCCGTTCAGCGCGATGGCCTCGAGGCTCCGATGCGCCTTGTCGTGCGCGGCGAGGTGCTGATCCTCAAAGAGGACTTCAAGAAGCTCAACGAAGACCAAGCTGCGCGCGGCCATGCGATCTACGTCAACGCGCGCAACACCGCCTCTGGCAGCCTGAAGCAAAAGGACCCACGCATCACCGCCCAAAGGCCGCTCACCGCTTTCGTTTACGACCTCATCGACAGCAGCGACCCCATCCCGCCAACAGAGTGGGAATGCCTCGAATACCTAAGACGGTTAGGGTTCAACCTCGTGCCGGACTGCGAACGCCACACCAACCTTGAATCGCTGGCGGCAGCGCTCGACAAGTGGGAAGCGCGGCGGCACACTTTCCCGTTTGAAACGGATGGCATCGTGATCAAAATCGACCAAGTGGCGCTGCGCCGTGAATTGGGTGTCGTCGGCAAGGATCCGCGCGGGGCGACCGCTTTTAAGTTCCCCTCTGAGGAGGCTACCACACGCTTGCTAGACGTGACGATCAACGTCGGGCGTACTGGTAAGGTCACGCCGACGGCCGTGCTAGCGCCAGTCTTCGTGAGCGGCGTCACCGTCAGCAGCGCAACGTTGCACAACTACGAAGTGATCCGTGACCTTGACATCCGCCTCGGTGACCGCGTGTTCGTCAAACGCAGCGGTGAAGTGATCCCCTACATCATTGGCCCCGTTGAGGGGGCGCGCACTGGTAGCGAAACGCCGATTCAGCCGCCTACGCACTGCCCCTTCTGTGGGACGCCACTTGTTCAGCCATCGGGCGCAGTTGACCTGTTCTGCCCAAATCCGCGCTGCCCAGAGCGCGTGTTCCGCTCGCTGGAATTTTTCGTTTCACGCCAAGCGATGGACATCGAGAACGTTGGGCCACAGACCATTCGCCAGCTCATCGCCGAGGGCAAGATCACCCGCGAGTCCGATCTGTTCACCCTGACCGCCGACGACTTCAAGGGGCTTGAGGGATTTGCTGAGCGCAAGATCGCCAACGCGCTAGCCGCCATCGAAGCCGCCAAACAGCGACCTCTGACGCAAGTCCTCGCCTCGTTAGGAATCGACGGCGTCGGTGGGGTCGTCGCCGCCACGCTCGCTGCCGAGTTCAAATCTATCGACGCGCTCATTGATACCTGTGTGCGCGTTCGCCGAGCAGTCGAAACGTTCCAGCGCGTCGCTGCCCCGTTATCACAAGGACTGTCCTCGCCAGAAGCTGTCCGTGCTGCTGAGCGGCTGATCAACCCTCTGCTTGACCTCGTGCCGCGCTACGCCGACGCCACCGACGTTGAAAAGCGCCTCGCACGGCTGCTCAAGCCGCTGCTCGACGAGCGACCAGACGTCCCCCTCTTCAACCTGAGCACCGCCCTGACCGACGTGATCAACGCGGCGCGCCCCTTGCTAGCTATCACGGGCCTCGGCGGCATCCTCATCAACACGATCGTGACTTGGTTCTCTGATGAGGATAATATCGCCTTGATCCGCGCGATGCAGGCGGCAGGTGTCACCATGCAAAGCCAGCAGGCCGCCGCGCTAGCGGATACGTTCAACGGCCTGACGTTCGTCATCACCGGCACGATGAGCGTCCCACGGGAGCAGATCGAGCAGTTGATCACCAGCCACGGCGGCAAAGTCAGCGGCAGCGTGAGCAAAAAGACGAACTACGTCGTCGTTGGTGAGTCGCCGGGCAGCAAGTACGACAAAGCGCTGACGTTGGGCGTGCCCATCTTAAGTGAAGCCGACCTACGCAAGATGGCCTCCAGCGCCTAAAATGTAATGCGTAACCACAGGCCGCCCTCATCATGTGCGGCCTTCTTGTCCTCAGGGGGCAGCATGTCCGGCATTGTCACAATCGCCCAAAACAGAGAAAAACCCGTGCGCAACCGTCATCCGTGGGTGTTCAGCGGGGCGATTGAGCGTATCCGTGGCGCGCGCGACGGCGACATGGTCACCGTGGTTGACAGCGCCGGCGGCTTCCTCGGTGCGGGCTATTTCAACTCTCGATCGCAGATTCAAGTGCGCCTGCTGACGTGGGTTGAAGAGCCGATTGATGAAACATGGTGGCGACGCCGCATCCAACAGGCGATGGCGCTGCGTCATGAGCATTTCCCGCTCGCTAAAGCGCCGAGCGGGTTCCGCCTTATCAACGCCGAGAACGACTTCCTGCCCGGCCTGGTGGTAGACGTGTACGGTGAGTATCTTGTCCTACAAGCGCAGACACTCTTTATTGACCAGATCAAACGCGACCTCGCAGAAATCTTGCTGGAAGAGACTCACGCGCGGGGCATCTACGAGCGCAGCGACATCGACGCACGTGGCCGCGAGGGGCTGAAAGACGCGAAGGGCATGCTCGCAGGCGAGCCGCTGCCTGAGACGATCGAGATCGTCGAGGATGGACGACGCTTCGCTGTTAACGTGGCGACTGGCCAAAAAACCGGCTTCTACCTCGACCAGCGCCCCAATCGCACGTTGCTGCGTGACTTGCTGATCACACGGGTTGGGCCGCCTGCCCGCGTGTTGAATTTGTTCTCGTATACCGGCGGGTTTGGGATTGCCGCCCAGCAAGCCGCGAGCAAAGTGGCCCAGGTCGTCAACGTCGATTCTTCTGCAGAGGCCTTGCAGCAAGCCCAAGCTAACAGCCAACGCAGCGGCTTTGACCCGGCGTCAGCCCAATACGTTGAAGCCGACTGCTTCACCTACCTGCGCGAGGCATGGCAGCAGCGAGAGCTGTTCGACGTCATCGTCTGCGACCCGCCCAAGTTTGCGAGCAGCATCCAGCAGGTGGATAAGGCCGCGCGCGGCTACAAAGACCTCAACCTGCACGCCTTTCGCCTGCTGAAGGCAGGAGGACTGCTGCTCACCTTCTCGTGCAGTGGGGCCATTAGCCGCGACCTGTTCCAAAAGATCGTGTTTGGCGCGCTGGCCGACAGCAGGCGCGACGGACAAATCCTCGCCCACCTCAGCGCAGGGCCAGATCACCCGGTCGCCCTCACCTTCCCAGAGGGCGAATACCTCAAAGGGCTGCTCGTGCGCGTGCTCTAGAACCGCTTCTCTTCCCTGAGCTGGCGCTCCAAAAGCTGCTTGATCTTGCTGCTTGTCTCGTGCCACGACGGGCGGCTGAGGCCCATCTTCTCGCGGATCGCGTCCTCGCTCATCCCTGCGCGCCAGTCACACACGCCCATCGTCCAACGCAAATTTTCAAACGACAGCTTAAACGGAACGCCTGCGCTCACGCCGATGTCTGTCAGGATGTATTCAAGGTTGCGCGTCGTGCAGGTGAAGATCTGACGAGTGGGCCGATACTGCGCAAGGTAAGCTTCATAAGCGCGCAGCAGCGCTTGACCAAATTCGATGCGCCGCTCTTTGTAGGTGTTCTTCACATCGTGCCGCACGATCAGCACAGGGCGCTGTCGGTTGCTCAGGTCAACATCAGCTCGCGTCAAGCGGGCCGTCTCGCTCTTTTTAATGCCCGTCTCTACCAGCAATCGGAAGATGAACTCCGGGCGTGCGTCAGGCTCATTGCCGCGCATCATCTGCCGTGCAGCGTGAATGCAGTCTTCGATCTGCTGCGGGGTCAGCGCCTCAGAGAGCGGGGCCGGCCCTGAACGCTGAAGCAGCGGCTTAGCTGGGTCAACAGACAGAATCTCTAACGTGTGCAGCCACTTAAAAAATACTTTCACGCTCGTCACACGGCGCGCATAAGTCTTGCGACTGCATGGTACGCCACGTTCAAACTCCATCCAGCGCAAAAAGTCGTTGAGCATCTCCGTCGTGTAGACCCCGATCGGGGTGTCAAGGCCGCTGTGCTCACCGAGCAGCATCAGATCGCCGATGAAGGCCTTCACCGTGTGTTCGCTCTTGCCTTCCATGCGCAAGGCGTCTGCGAACAGCTCAAGCGATGCGCCCAGTGGCGTTTGCCGCGTCATGTCTTGCGGCTGCTGCGGCTGATTGGGAAATAAAGCCAATTGTTGATCGCTCATGTTGCTACACTTTCTAACGTTTGTTCGTCCAAGTGGGATCAAGGTAAGTTTCGGCGCGAGCCGCCGCTGCTGCCAGCTCTTCATCAGTCAGCGAGCCTTCAGCAAAGGTGACATCAAACGCCCGCTCGAACCCAGCCACCAGCGCGCCAGCGGCTTCTTCACAGCTCACCGAACGACCTAGCGCTGCCTCTAAGGTGGTCGCGCGCGCGCAAACATGGTCACGTGCCGCCTCACGCGCTGCGTCGCTTTCGTAAGGCAGCACGTCACAAATGCGCGTGATATCGCCCCACAAGGGCAGCGTCCCATGCTGGAGCAAGCCTGCACGCCGCCGCACCTGCGCGCTGCCGATGAGCTTGCGCCCGTGAACCGTAATTTCGTAGTGCGACGGCACTTCAAAGCAGACCGGCCCAGTGCGCTCACCGCGTGGGCTGGCTTTCTCGCTCTGCGGCGTCAAGCCCAGCAGCATCAGGGCTTGCATTAGCCCACGGCTGATTCGGCGATAGCTCTCTATGATGTCTCCCTGTGCGATCTCATCGTCCAGCGGAAGGGTCAGGCTGTAAGTCAGCTCATCGCCGTGCAGGATGGCCTTGCCGCCTGTGGGGCGGCGCACCAGATCCCAGCCGCGCGCCCGCAGACGCTCCCAATCGACATCGGCGCTGGTCTGGCCATACCCCAGCGACAGACAGAACGGGTCCCAACTGTAGAGGCGCAAGGTTGGCAGGCGTGCTTTGCTGGACACCGATTCAAGCAGCGTTTCATCAATCGCCATATTGTATGCGCCGTTGTGCGGCGTGCGCTCAACGATCAACTGCCATTGACGCATATACGACCTCACCCTATACTCACTTTATGATCCATTTTAACGGCAGAAATGTGTAAAAACAAATGTTCGAACCTTCGAGCAACGATGAGCCGACCATCCGAGGGACGCAGGCGGGCAGCATGCCCACAGAACCCTCTTTACCGAAGATGAACCCACCGGCGGTCTACAGCACACGCTCTTACTCCACCCATCGCACGACACCGCCCCCGCCACCCTTCCCAGTTCGCCCCACCCCAACACGCGACCGCACACGGCGCAGGCGGCGCAGCGGCAGCCTCGCTGAGTGGGCATGGGTAATTGTGGCATTGGCAATGGTAGCTGTCGTCATCCTTTCCAGCCTCAGCGTCGTCGTCGCCATTCGAGCTAACGCCCTGCCCCAAGAGATTATCCCAACTGCCGACATCGCGGCGATACTGCCAACGGCGGTCGTCGCAGACAGCATCGGCAGCGGCTCGCAGTTCCTCGCCGAGTCGCTCATCATGCCTGATGGCAGCAACATCCGCCTCACGCCGTGGGATGGACGCTCACGGTTCACTTTCGTGCTCGCCGGCCTCGACCGTCGCCCGGGTGAGAGCGGCCTCGCCTATCGCACCGACAGCATGATGCTTATCAGCATCGACCCCGTGAGCCGGTCTATCGGCATCCTGAGCATCCCACGTGACCTCTACGTGCAGATCCCGGGCTACACGAACCTCCAACGTGTCAACACGTCGATGGTGTTCGGCGAGACGCGCCAGCCTGGCTATGGCCCCACCCTGCTCATGCAGACCGTCCAGCTCAACTTCGGCATTCGCGTGCATGATTACGTCGTGGTGGATTTTCAAGCCTTTATCGACATCATCGACGCCATCGGCGGCATTCAAGTTACCACCGACTACACCATCAACGACCGCACATTCCCTGATCTGACCTATGGCTACGATCCATTCTACCTGCCGGCTGGCACGCATCAGCTAAACGGTTACAACGCGCTGCGCTTCGCCCGCACTCGTCACGGTGACAGCGACATCGCCCGCGCCCGCCGCCAGCAGCAGACTCTGCTTGCCATTCGTGACCGCATCCTGAACTTTGGTCAGCTTCCCGCGTTGATCGGCCAAGCGCCCGCCATCTGGCAGTCCCTCTCGAACAACGTCTACACCGGTTTAACGTTCGAGCAGATCATCCAGCTCGCGTTGTATGTGAAAGACATCCCAACTGAGAACATCCACATGGGCGTCATCAATTTCGACTATTTGATTCCCTACACCACGCCCGATGGGGCATCTGTATTGGTTCCCAACCGCGCGGCACTTGGCAATTTGATGGTTCAAATCTTTGGAGCCAACTACACGCAGTAAACCTATCTCAAATAATCCACAAAAAAAACCGCACGAGAGAATATTCCTCGTGCGGCTTGGATAATGCCGACCTGCCATGCCGTGTGACGTTAACCTGTGAGACCTGCTATGCAGGTGGGAGTCTTGAGAGGCGGTTCGGTCTTGGCTGCTCGAGCCTATCACCTGAACGCCTTACGCAGAATCCCGCTTTGAGAGAGTGTTGGCCCGCAGTGTTCGCCACGTCATCACTAACATCGCAGGTGAGACTTTTTTATACCATCTTCGTTGGCAGACGTCTATATGCAATCGGTCACAGTTTGCCTATGGTCACTGGGGCTGAGAAGTTTTCTTTGCCTCGGGCAGCACAACGCGGATGTGAAGTTCCTCAAGCTGCGCGGGGTCAACCTCACTGGGGGCATGAGCCATCGCGTCGGAGCCGGTTTGCGTCTTGGGGAACGCGATCACCTCACGGATGTTCGGCTCGCCAGCCA
>DAOUBS010000087.1:0-3768 GCA_034432435.1 Anaerolineae bacterium | reverse complement strand
CCCTACGTCATTGAGACGCTTGCAGCTTTGCGAATTTGTGGTGAAGTTAGAGAAGAGTTGCTATAATTTTTACTGTAAATTTTGCATTGCTCCTATGTCCACTTAAGCTTAGTTTCTGAAAGAGGTTTGTTTTATGAAGGTCAAACGTGTAAGTGCCCTGTTGAGTGGAATGCTTGCGCTGGCGTTGGGTGTGTCGTCCGTCGGTGCGCAAGGCCAAGAACCGGTGCTGATTGGCATCGGCGTCGCGCAGACGTCGAACGTCGCGCTGTTGGGGCAAGAGCAGGTTATCGGCGCGCAGATCGCGGAAGCCTACTTCAACGAGCGCGGCGGCATCAACGGTCGTCCGATTCAGCTGGTGTTCCAAGACACGGCAGGCGACGAAGCCGGCGCGATCAACGCCTTCCAGCAGCTAATCGCGGCCGGTGTGGTCGGCATCGTCGGCCCGACGCTGTCGCAGCAAGCCTTCGCCGCTGACCCGCTGGCCAACGAGGCCGGCGTGCCCGTCATCGCCCCGTCGAATAACGCTCGCGGCATCCCGCAGATCGGCGAGTTCATCGCCCGTGTGAGCGCGCCCGTCGCGGTCGTCGCCCCCAACGCAGTGCGCGCCGCCCTCAACATCAACCCCGACATTCAAAACGTCGCCGTCTTCTACGCGCAAAACGACGCCTTCGCCACCAGCGAAACCGGCACGTTCCAAGAGACGGTGCGTGAACTCGGCTTGAACTTGATCGAACCCGTCCAGACCTTCCAAACGACTGACACCGACTTCAGCTCGCAGATTGCGACAGCGCTGGCCAGCAACCCGCAGTTGGTGATCGTCAGCGGCTTGGCAGCTGACGGCGGCAACCTCGTCAAGCAGCTGCGCGAGTTCGGCTACACGGGCTTGATCGTGGGCGGCAACGGCCTCAACACAGCCAACATCTTCCCTGTGTGCCAAGCGCTGTGCGACGGCATCATCATCGCTCAAGCCTACAGCTACGCGCTCGACACCGAGATCAACAACACCTTCCGCGAGATCTACAAAGAAGCGCAGGGCAAAGAACCGCCCCAGTTTAGCGGGCAGGCCTTCGCTGCGGTGCAGTCGTTCGTCGAGGCGTTGATTGCCCTCGATAACGAAGTGGGCTTGGACAACCTGTCGCTGCCAGAGCTGCGCGCTGCCCTCAACGCGCAGCTGCGTTCGATGACGTTTGACACGCCGCTCGGCCCGATCTCGTACACCGAAGAGGGCGAGATCGTCCAAGAGCAGTTCTACGTCGCGCAGATTCAGATGGAAGAAGACGGCATCAACGGTTCCTTCGTGTTCATCCCGATTGGCGATGAAGAAGAGGAAGCAGAACCGGAAGCGACCCCTAGCTCATGAGCGTGACACACTTCGCTTAATGTAAACGTGACCCCTTTCGAGCCGTTCGAGAGGGGTCTCAAGGTTGGCGTCGCAACGCTGCACGCGGAGGGTGTACACACGGATGAACACGACGCTTTTCCTTCAGCAGTTAATCAACGGCGTGTCGTTGGGGATGGTGTACGCCATCTTCGCGCTCGGCTACACGCTGGTTTTCTCGATCTTGGGCATTATCAACTTCTCACACAGCGCCGTGTTCACGCTCGGCGCCTACTTCACCTATGCGTTCATGGGCTTGTCTTGGGGGTTTAACGGGCTGCTGGCGCGCCAAAGCCTGCCAGTCGAGCTGCCGTTTGTGCTGGCGATGCTGGCGGGCGGGGTGGTGGCGGGTTTGGTGGCGATCATCATCGAGCGCGCGGCGTTCAAACCACTGCGGCAGCGGGGGGCTGACCCGCTGCTGACGCTGGTGAGCAGCCTCGGCATTGCAGTGGCGGTGGTGAACTTGATCCAGTTCTTGGTGGGCGCAGAAGCCTACAGCTACCCCTCGGCGCGCGTGCTGGGGCCGCTGGGGCTGCCGCCGGCGCTCAACCTCAGCACACCCGAAGCGCCGCTCATCATCCCCACCGTGCGCGTCGTCATCATCGCTGCCTCGTTGATCATCTTGGCGCTGCTGGTGCTGCTGATCAACGCGACGAAAGTCGGCAAGGCGATGCGCGCCGTGGCCGAAGACGGCACTACCGCCAGCCTGCTCGGGATCAACACCGACCGCATCATCCTGTTCACCTTCTTCCTCAGCGGGTTGATCGGCGGGGTCGCGGGCACGCTCGTTGGCCTGAGCGTGACGATCACCGGCCCATACTTGGGCATCAGCTTCGGGTTGAAGGGGTTGGCGGTGATCGTGTTGGGCGGCTTGGGGAACATCCCGGGGGCGGTGCTGGGTGGCTTGGTCATCGGCATTGCGGAGACGTTCGCGCCTTCATCGCTCAAAGATGCAGTGGCGTTCGTGATCTTGTTCTTGATCCTGCTGGCACGCCCCCAAGGCCTGCTCGGCAAAGCCGTCGTGCAGAAAGTGTAGGCGGGCGCATTATGGAAGGCTTCATCACAACATATGGCTTTTTGCTGGTGACGATGACGCTGCAAGCGATGCTGGCGCTCTCGCTCTACCTGCCGCTGATGACCGGGCAGCTCTCGCTGGCCTCGCCGGGCTTCTACGCGCTGGGCGGCTTCGTGGCGGCGGTCATGTCAAAAGAGGTGTTCGGCTTCACCAATCAGCAGGTGTTTCCGCTGCCGCTCGTGTTTGTCGAGATGGCGGTGGCGGCGGCCATCTGCGCGGTGGTGGCGATCATCATCGGCGTGCCGGCGCTGCGCCTGCGCGGGATCTACTTGGCGCTGGCGACGATCGCCTTTGTGGAGGTGGTGCGCGTCGTGGCGCTCAACTTAGAGATCACCGGGCAGGCAATCGGCATCTTCGGCATCCCGCAGCCGTTCAGCCGCTCCTTTGACTACATGGCGGTGACGCTGCCGATGCTGCTGCTGGCGATCTTCTTCGTCTACCGCTTGGAACGTTCACGCGTGGGGCGCGCCTTTTCCGCCCTGCGCGAGGACGAGCTGGCCGCCGCCGCGATGGGCATCAACCCGACGCGCTACAAAGTACTGGCCTTCGTGATGGGGGCCGTGCTGGCGGGCATCGTCGGCGTGGTCAACGCGCACCTGCTCAACACGTGGAACACGCGGCAGGGCACGTTCGACGTGGCGATCTTGGTGCTGGCCTACGTCATCATCGGCGGCTCGCGGACGTTCTTAGGGCCGGTGGCGGGTGGCTTGCTGCTGACGGCGCTGCCGGAGGCGCTGCGAGCGGCGGCGGGCATTCAAGGGCTGCCCGCGCCAGTGGCGCAGTTCCTACAAGATGGCCGCCTGATCATCTTCGGCTTGCTGATCGCCGTTGGCACGCTCTTCTTCCCGCAGGGGCTGTTGACGCCGCGCATGTTCCAACGCTGGCGGACGGCGCGCCCTCAACCTGCTGCTGTGCGCCCCAAGGAGGTGCAGGCATGACGGTTACGCTGTCGGTTCAAAACCTCACTCGGACGTTTGGCGGTTTGGTGGCGGTCAACAACGTGTCGTTCGACGTGCAGCAGGGTGAGATCTTCGGCTTGATCGGCCCTAACGGCGCAGGCAAGACCACCCTCTTCAACCTCGTCACGGGGCTGACGCCCGTCACCAGCGGGCGGCAGTTCTACTGTGGCACTGAGACGACCCGCATGAAGCCGCACCAGATCGCCGCGCTGGGGATCGCGCGTACCTTTCAGAACATTCGCCTCTTCGGCAACCTGAGCGCGCTCGACAACGTTATGATCGCGCAGCACCTACACACGCGCGCGGGCATCTTTGACGGGGTGTTCGGCACGCCGCGCGCCCGCAGCGAGGAGCGC
>DAOUBS010000086.1:0-35740 GCA_034432435.1 Anaerolineae bacterium | reverse complement strand
ATGAGCCACGAGCTGCGCACGCCGCTCAACAGCATCATCGGCTTCAGCCGTGTGATGCTGCGCGGTATCGATGGCCCGCTGACCGAGATGCAAGAACAAGACCTGACGACCATCTTCAACAGCGGCAATCACCTGCTGAACCTCATCAACGACATCCTTGATCAAGCCAAGATCGAAGCCAAAGAGATGCAGCTCAAGTTGGAGAGGTTTGACGTCAAGCCGATGGTCGAAGCCGTCAAGTCGATTGCGATTGGCCTCATCAAAGACAAGCCGCTGCAATTGTTCATCGAAGTGGCCCCCAACCTGCCGCGAGCCTACGCCGATGAGTTCCGCACGCGCCAGATCCTGCTCAACCTGATGAGTAACGCCATCAAATTCACTGCACAGGGCAGCGTCACCCTGCGGGTGTACCAGACGCATACCGAAGATAATAAGACCGTCATCCGCGCCGACGTGATTGACACCGGCATCGGCATTGCTGAAGAGGACATCCCGATCTTGTTCGAGCAGTTCCGCCAAGTGGACAACTCGCTGACGCGCACCGCGGGCGGCACGGGCCTCGGCCTGCCGATTTCGAAGGCGCTGGCGGAGCTGCAAGGTGGTCAACTGCTCGTCGAGTCACAAGTGGGGGTCGGCTCTACGTTCAGCGTCATCATCCCCACGGAACCTGCTAGCGAGGACATCACCAGCACCCCCACGCTGCAACTCCAAGACGGTGAACCCGTCAATGGGGCTTCGAGCAGCCAAACCGATGTTACCGCCCCAGCGTCCACCACTACCCAGATTGCGCCGCGTGTCGACCTGCCCGCGATGCCCGCCAAGCGTGAGGTGCTGCTCATCGAGGACAACAAGGACATGGTCGATCAGTTCCGACGGGCGCTCCAGCGCGAGGGCTTCGACGTGGTGACCGCCGATCACCCCTCGTATGCTGAGGCGATGGTGGGGCAGCTTCGCCCGACGATGGTCTTGCTGGATGTCAACTTCGCGCAGGGGGCCGGCTGGCAAATCCTGACCAACCTCAAATCGCGCGAGGACACCAGCGAAATCCCGATCATCGTCACCACGCTCAGCCCAGAGCGTGAGCGCGCGCTGGCGTCTGGCGCGGATCGCTACCTCCAGCGCCCCTTCATGCCCGACCAGCTCATTCGGCTCGTCCGCGAGGTGGAAGCTGAGTTCAGCCGCCAGCGCATCCTCGTAATCGACGACCAGCCCGAGGCGCTACGCCTGCTCAAGCAGATTCTGACCGAAAGCGGCCGTTATCGCGTCTATATAGCAGACAACGGGCAAGACGGGATCACGATGGTGGCGCGGCGGCGGCCTGACCTCGTCGTGCTCGATCTGCGCATGCCCAACATGGACGGGTTCGCGGTGCTGAACGAGCTGCGCGCCAACCCTGAGACGGCCAAGATCCCAGTCATGGTGGTAACGGGGGACGTCAACCTGAGCGCGACCGAGCAAGAACAACTGGCCCACGTGCGCATCGTGCCCAAGACACAGATCACCCACGAGCAGTACAATCAGTTCTTGAACGAGATCAGGAACGAGTTGAAAACCCTGTGATCAGGGCGGGCTACCTACCCGAAGACATGCGGAGTTTCTGTTCTGGGGCGGCTCACGAGTCGCCCCCAGTTTGTTAGCTTTATCGGTATTTTTGGTAACCAGTCGAAGGATATCCATGATTCGCCACACCGCTAAGACCATTTTCGTTGAGTGCACCAACTGTCAAACCATCACTGACTTTCACGACTTTCACGGGAAATGTCCGGCGTGTGGCGAGACGATCTGTGAGGCGCGCTATGACCTGCTCGGGCTGGACGTCAAGCAGTGGCTGCATGAAATCAGCCAGCGCCCAGCCTCGCTCTGGCGCTATCACGAGGTGCTGCCGGTTTTCAACCCTGAGAACATCGTCACGATGAACGAGGGGGGGACGCCGCTGCTGCGCAGCACGAGCCTCGCAGCCAGCTTGGGCTTGAAGAACCTGTTCCTCAAAGACGAGCGGCAAGGCCCCACCAGCAGCTTCAAAGATCGGCAGGCGACGGTGGCGATCACCGCGATGAAAGAGCGCGGCATTGACGAGGTGGTGGTGGCCAGCACGGGCAACGTCGCCATCGCTTACGGGGCGTACTGCGCCCGCGCGGGCATCAAGCTGTGGGCGTTCTTCCCGATGCTCGCCCCCAACGAGAAGATGCGCGAGACAGCGGTCTATGGCGCGGAGGTCATCAAGACGACCGGCACGTATGACCAAACGAAGCAGCTCGCCGCCAACTTCGCCGCCACCAAGAACATCTTCCTCGACCGCGGCATCAAGAGCGTGGCCGCCATCGAGGCGATGAAGACGATGGCCTATGAGATTGCCGAACAGTTGGGGCGGATGCAGCATGCGGGGCAGCAGTGGGCCACGCCCGATTGGTTCCTGCAAGCGGTGAGCGGTGGGCTGGGGCCGCTGGGCGTGGCGAAGGGCTTCCGCGAGCTGCGCGACTTCGGCCTTGTGGATCGGCTGCCGGCTTTCGGCCTGATCCAGAGCGAGGGGTGCGCCCCAATGGTGCGGGCGTTCGAGCGCGGCCAGCGCGTCGCCACGCCGATTGAGGAAGAGAACACGGTCATCGCCACGCTGGCCACCGGCAACCCCGGCCGCGCCTACGAGATCCTCTACGACTACGTGCAGGAGCACGGCGGTCACTTTGAAGCCGCCACCGACGAGGAAGCCTTCAACGCGATTCGCGTCGTGGCGCGCTACGAGGGCCTCTCAGTCGAGCCTGCGACAGGGGTGGTGTTCGCGGGGTTGTTCAAGATGGTGCAGAAAGGCCTCATCAAGCCCGATGAGGTGGTGGTGGTCAACGTGAGCGGCCACACCCTGCCAGTCGAGCGCGACATCCTCGGCGAGCGCTGGCAGAAAACGGTGGATATGTCGACGGCGTCGCGCACGCCCTCCGTGCCGTTGGAGCGCTTCTCGAAAGTGGTCAGCAAGTTGGAGCGCCTGCGCCGCGTGATCTTGATCGAGGACAACGCCGCGTCCGCTAATTTGATGTCGCGCATCCTTGAGAGCCGCCAAAACTGCGAGGTCTACCTTGCGACGGATGGACGAAGCGGCCTTGAGATGGCGCACGAGGTGCGGCCGGACCTCATCATTACCGATCTGATGATGCCCGTCATGGATGGGTTCGCCGTGGTGGAGGCGATCAAAGCGGACGCGGCGCTGGCCAACGTGCCGATCATCGTCGTCAGCGCGAAAGACCTCAGCAAGCGCGAGATGGACTATTTGCAAGCCAACACAGACATGATCCTGCAAAAAGGCTCCTTCGTGGACGATGAGTTCATGGAGCGCCTGCTCGAGCGCCTGAACTAGGGGAGATTGGGTGGGGCGTCCGTCAGCTTGCGCGCTAAGCGTTTGACGATCTCGCTGATGACTTCAAAGTTGCGGATCACAGCACTCTGATGCAGCACAGAGCTGAAAAATAACTCCGGCTCAACTGCGCCGATGTCCTCCAAGCGCGCGATGTAGTCCAACAAGTCCAGTAGGTACAGCCTTACGGATTTGCTCATAGTGGTTGCGCATCGCGTAGGATAGCGCTGCGCAGTTCTGGGCGCAAATGAGCGGCACTGGTCACGTCAACCGCACAGCCTAGCTGCTCGCGCAGAGCGCGTACCAAGCCTGACAAAGTGGAGCAGTGTAAACCCCATCGGTAGGTCTACCAACAAATTCACGGCGCTTTGTGGGATGGCTTCGCCGCGCGCGACGCTGCCGAACACGCGCAAGTTGGAGACGCCATAGCGCGCTGCCAGCGCGAGGATCTCGGCGCGGCGCGCCCGCAGCGCTTCAAGGGTCATAGGTGGGGTGAGCGTGTCGGTCATGGGGGCGCTCCTCTCAAGTTCTGTCGTTGTTTGAATTCTCAGCAAGCATTGCTTCAATAGCTCGCTGCAACTGAGGCAGCATCGTGACTGCTGCCCACACGATAGCTAAGTCAACACGATCATAGTTGTGGGTGAGAAAGTCACGAAACCCCTTGACCGCTCGCCAGTCGATGTCTGGCTGTGTGGCGAGCAGTTCATCAGGCAGGCGCTTAGCGATTTCACCGATCACTTGATACTGACGAATCACCGCATCTTGGACGACAAAATCGCTGTCAAATGCGGCTTTGCCACCGCGCGTGGATTGAGCGATACGGTTGGCATACTCACGCATGTCGAGCAGATAGTCATGTGCAGTCTTCATAAGGTTACAGCGTCGGCCTGTGCGCGCTGCAAAAAGCGCTGGTCTGCTACGCCGTCGGTGATCAAATTGACCTGACAGCCTAACAGTTCTTGCAAGTCTAACCAAAGGCCGACCACGTCAAAAACGTTGGTGCCAGCGTTGGCCGTCACCAACAAATCCACGTCGCTTTGTGGGGTGGCTTCGCCGCGCGCAACGCTGCCGAACACACGCACGTTCGAGATGCCATAGCGCGCTGCCAGCGCGAGGATCTCGGCGCGGCGCGCCCGCAGCGCTTCAAGGGTCACAGGTGGGGTGAGCGTGTCGGTCATGGGGGCGACTCGTCCAGCAGAATACCTTGCGATTAGTATATCACACCCTGTCCATGTCAGAGGCGCCAGTCAGGCGGGCGATGCCGCCAGCGCCACCACACCCCGACTGGGTAGCCCGCCATCTTGGCGAGGTCGCCCACTGCGCGGATGAGTGGCACGAGCGCGACTGCCTGCGCCCACGCCGCCGCGCTGCGGTCAGGCGCGTGCAGCATCACCGCTGGCAGCCGCCGCCACGCCGGCCAGCAATAGGCCACCCCACCCGCGATCAGCAGCCCCCACAGCAGCGGATGGCCCACTGCCCCGCCAACGAGCAGCAGGGGCAGCCCGATGAGGTACGTCCCGTAGCGGATGGCGTGCCGCTTGCGCCACAGGTCGGCCTTGCCGTCGCCGCGCGCGTAACGGTAGTACTGGGTCCAGAACGCGCGGAGCGACCCGCGCGGGCGAAAGGCGACCGTGGCCGCAGGCGCCAAGGCGAAGGGCGGCTGCGTGGCCTTCAAGCGCAGGTCGAAGATCAAATCCTCGCAGTAGTCTAGCCATTCAGGGTAGCCGCCCACCGCCAGCGCCGCTGACCGCCGCACGGCCACGCTGCGGCTGCTCGGCAGGAAGGTCTGCGGGTTGACCTCGTGTGCCAGCGGCAGCACCGTCGCGCCCATCGCCGCCTCGAACGTCGTGTGCGGGTCAGCGCGGAAGAAGCCCGCCACGACCGTGAGCGACGGATCAGCGCGCAGCGGCGCGGTGATGTCCTCAAGCCACGTCACAGGCAGGCGCACGCCCGCATCGGTGATGGCGACGATCTCGGCTTGGGCGTGGGCCAGCGCGACGTTGCGCCCGCGGCTGATGTTCGCCCCGTGTTCGACGATCAGCCGCAGCGGCAGCCGCCCCGTGTAGGCCTGCACGCGCGCGGCGGTGTCGTCCGTGCTGCCCCCGTCGACGATCACGACGGTAGACGGCGGCAGCGTCTGCGCGCAAAGTGACTGCATCAAGTGGTCGATGGCCGCGCCCTCGTTGTAGACGGTGGCGATCACCGCGACAGATGGGGTCTCATCCCTTGAGTCGGCCTCGTGTAACGTCATGCTTGCTCACTCCTTCATGCCAGCCGCAGCCGCTGCGCGAGTGGGCGCGCCCGCGCGGGCAGCAGCTTGGCGAACATGGCGCGTTCAGCCTCGTCCAGCGGGCGCAGCGCGATGAGCGCCCCCCCATAGACCCCCGCGCCCACCAGCGCCCCCAACCACGGCGAGATGGGCATCAGCCCCCAGCCGACGAGCAGCATCGCGCCGCCCGCCAGCGCGGGCCGCCACAGCAGACCGCCCCACGCGATGCGCGCGCCCAGCCCGCGCTCCATCAACAGCCCAA
The DNA here is from genome assembly GCA_034432435.1 of Anaerolineae bacterium. Lineage (GTDB taxonomy): Bacteria > Chloroflexota > Anaerolineae > Aggregatilineales > Phototrophicaceae > JANWYT01. The sequence goes on along the minus strand of DAOUBS010000086.1, from coordinate 29,866 downwards.
ACGGGATGAACAGCACCAGCTCGCTGGCAATCGTCGTGATCGCTGCCGCGATGTAGCCGTACTCAGGGATGAGCAGGACGTTCATCCCGATGTTGAAGGCCACCGCCGCGACGAACGCCCGCAGGATGTGCCGCTGCAGGTCTAAAGCCACCAGCGCGTACTGCGTCAGGCTGTTCATCCAGCCGATGGGGATGCTCCAAATCATCAGCACCAGCGCCCCTGCGCCCTCCGGCAGGTACTGCGCCCCACCGATGAACTCGGTCAGCGGCACGGCCAGCAGCGTAAAGCCCGCCGCCAGCGGCACAGCCAGCGTGAACATCAACTTGACGCCAAAGGTGTAGGTGCGGCGCAGCGCGGCCAACTCCTCCGTCGCCTGCCGCGACATGACCGGCAGCAGCGCCTGTGTGAAGAACGACGGCACGATGTTGATCGCGCTCAGCCAGCGGTAGGCGATGCTGTAACGCGCGACCAGCTCCGCGCCTTTGAGGGCCTCCAAGATCACGACGTCGACTTGAAAGAAGATCGTCGCTAGGAAGTGGTTGAGCAGCAGCGCCCAACTGTCGCGGATCATCTGGAGCATGAGCGGTAGCTCGGGCCGCCACGTGGCCAATCGCCCGACCAGCGCCCGCCCCGTGTAGGCCAAGATCGCCAGCGTTAGCAGGTTGTTCGCCACGCTCACCGCCGCCAGCCCGACGATCCCCGCCCCGGCCAACAGCACGATCACCCCGAACACCACCTTGTTGATCGTCGTGATCGTGGCGATGGCGGCGGGCTTCTCCACCTGCTCATGGGCGTAAAACAGCGAGCTGATGCCCTTGCTCAGGCTGGCGGGGAACAAGCCCACGTACAGCAGCGCCAGCGTCAGCAGCGCCGTCTCGTCCAGCGGCGGCGTGACGGTGGCCTGACGGATCGCCACGAAGCCCATCACCAGCCCCACGCCGACCGTCGCCAGCGCCAGCCGCAGCAGCGTCACGTTGTAGAGCAGCCGCCCGCTCTGCGCTTTATCGCGGCTCACCGCGCGGATCAGGTACAAATCTAGCCCGAAGTTGGTGAAGATGTCGAACCAGACGAACACGACCACCAGATAGTAATACGTCCCAACCTCTTGGGGCGTCAGCACGCGCAGCATGACGAGCAGGAAGGCGAAGTCGATCCCTTTGTTGAACAGGTTCAGCACGATCGGGGCAACGCTGTTGCGGGCGACGCGCGCCGTGGTGCTTTGGGCGGCCTCGCGCCCCACCAGCCCGCGCCACACGCTGACGCCAACCAGCAGGGTGATGAGCGCCGCGCTGATGGCCGTGCCGAACACCCCAACCTGAAAGCTCGTCGGGCTGTAGACCATGCGCAGCGTCCACACGCCCGCCGGTATCGCTACACCTTGAAACAGCCCGTTCACGACCTGCACGGGCACGAGGGTCTCGGTGCTCTCTGCCGCGCCGATAGGCCGCAGGAAGGCGCGCCAGCCCTCAGCGTAGGCCTCACTCACGATCAGCCAGCTGTCTGTCAGCGCCGAAACGTCCAGCAGGCGTTCGCGGGCGGTGTCGCTGCGCAGCGTAGCCGTGCCAGAGGGGGTCAGCGCGTCTAGTTCGGCGTTGGTTAGGGCGTCCCCGCTGGCGAGGCGCGCGTTGAGCGCAGGGCTGTTACAGCACACCACGTAGCGCGGCAGCGCGTCCGCCACGCGGTAGATCGTCTGTGATGGGTCGGCGTACACCGCGGTGAAGCGCTGCGGGTCGCGCTGCATGAGCGCCTGCGCCGCCTCGGAACGGGTCTGCGTGACGATGAAAGCGACGTTCAAGCTGCGCAGGCGCGGGCTGCTCAGCGCGTCCCACACGTCAAAGTCGGGGTAGCTAGTATAGAGCGGCGCGACGCGGTTGAAGTCGAGCTGCACCTGTGGGGCCAGTCCGCGTAGGTAGTCCACTGTGGCGCGCGGGATGATGCTGTCGTAGCCGCGCACGTCGTAGAGGCCGTGCGGCCATGCGCTGTTAGCTTGCAGGTTGGGGGGCTGCGCTGGATCATCCAGCGTGAGGAAGCGCGTCTGCCCCTGCGCTTGTAAGAACTGCACCGAGGGCGGCACGAAGTCCAGCAAGGTGGGGTCAGAGGCGGGGTTGAAGCCCCACGACGCGGCCATCAGGTCAACGGCGATCACCACGCTGACGGCCACGCCCGCCCACGCCGTGCGCCAGCGGCTAGCCAACCAGCGCAGCGCCAAGCCGCTGACTGCCAGCGTGAGGCTGAAGATGAAAACCTGCCCTGCCGTGTAGCTGAAGAACAACTCTGCGCTAGGGAAGGCGCGCTCAGCATTAGTCAGACCGCGGAAGGCGCGTTCGACGCTGTCGGCCAGCGCGGGGTAGGCGAGGCGCGCGGCGCCCAGCCCGACGATCAGCGCCGCCCCGGCCGCCGCCAGCGCCTCGCTCAGGCGTTTGCTCCAGCGCCGATCTTGCCCCGCCAGCCGGTCGAAGCCCAGCGCGGCCAAGACCGCCACGCAAACCGTCAGCGCGTAAATCCAGCGAAAGGGCGAGTTCAATTGGTTGATGCCGGGCAGCGCGAAGATCAGCGCGTAGGTCGGCAGCCCGAACATGAAGCTCAGCGCCAGCGCGCCCAAGCTGCCGAAGATCGCTTGCAAGCCGCGCCCCGCCCCGCCGAACGCTGCCAGCGCCAGCGCCAGCGGCAGCAGCCCCAGATAGAGCGCTCCCTCTACGTAGTTCTTGATGCCCCATTCGGTGTGGAAGGACGGGCTGCCGTCCAGCGTGACCCACTGGCCGCTGAACCAGTCGAAGATTGTGTGATGGGCGGGGCTGCCGTAGACGTTGGGCATGAGGAATTGCAGCACGTCGCGCGGGGGGTGGGCATAGCTCAGGACGGTCTCCAAGCTGGCGCGCTCCGCCCGCCAGTTACCGCGCACGAAGTCATACAGCGGGATCAACTGGACGGCCCCCAGCCCCAGCCCCAGCGCCACCATCGCCAGCAGCAGCCCGCCCGTCTGGAGCAGCCATCGGGCATCCCGCCGCTCAGCGAACGTCATCAGCAGCCGCCCCGCCGCGTACCAGCCTGCGATGAACAGCGTGTAGATTGTGATCTCGGCGTGGCCAGCCAGCACGTTCAGCCCCAACGCCCCCGCGCCGACGACGAACGACCCCAGCGCCCGCTGGCCGCGCACCACCCGCTCGATCATCCACAGCAGCAGCGGCAGCCACGCCACCCCACCGATCATCATCGGAAAGACCGCGCTAGCGATCATGAAGCCGCCCAACTGGTAGACGATTCCGGCGATCAAGCTCGCCACGCGCGACGCGCCCAACGCCCGCGCAAACCCCATCATGAACGCCCCGGCCAGCCATAAGTTGACCACCGTAAACCAGCCGTAAGCCGCCGGCAAGTCCAGCGCGTAGTAGAGAACGCTCAGCGGGTAGAGGCCGCTGTGCTGCCCCGCTGCGAGGAACGGAATGCCCGCGAACTGGTGCGGGTTCCACAGCGGGATTTCGCCGATGGCGATCTGGCGGCGCAGGAACTGCTTCCACGGGTAATTTTGCAGCACCAGGTCAGACACGAGGTGGTTGTGCGGCACGCTCGGTGCGCGCACCACCTCGCGGTAGGTGGCGTATGGTTCATACTGGTAGAGGTTCTCTGTCGGTAGCAGCGTTCGCCCGCCGAGCGTCTGCTGCCAGAACATCACCAGCGGCAGCAGGAAGAGCACCCCGATCAAGAGTCCATCAGGAAGATAACGCCTCATGCGGCATCCTTCAGTGAGTACAGACTATCCTCCACTATACAAGAGACCACGGCCTTGATTGTAGGGAAGAGATTGCAGGGGCGCCCCCAGCGAGCGTACACGCCGGGCGTAAGAATCGAGGGACGGCGTCGTCCAAAACACCGAGAGACACCACATCACACACGAGGATACTCCGCTATGGCTCGCTTGTTTGAACCGCTGACGCTGCGCAGCGTGACGCTGCCCAACCGCATCGGCGTTGCCCCAATGTGCATGTATTCCTCCGTCGATGGCCACCCGACCGATTGGCATCTGGTGCATTTGGGGACGCGCGCCGTGGGCGGCGCGGGGCTGGTGATCCACGAGGCGACCGCCGTCAGCGCGCAGGGGCGCATCACCCCCGGCGACGCAGGACTGTATCTGGACAGTCACATCGCGCCGCTGCGCCGCATCAACGACTTCATCCACCAGCAGGGGGCGGTTGCGGCAGTGCAGTTGGCGCACGCGGGGCGCAAGGCCAGCACCTTCGTCCCGTGGGAGGGCAGCGGTCACGTGCCGCTGGAGCAGGGCGGCTGGGAGGTGATCGGCCCGTGCGATGTGCCGTTTGGCGCGCCGCTGGCCCGCGCCCCCCGCGCCGCCACTGAGGACGACCTGCGCAGCGTGGTGGCCGACTTCGAACGCGCCGCCGCGCGGGCGGTGGAGGCGGGCTTCGATGTGGTCGAGATCCACGCCGCCCACGGCTACCTGCTGCACAGTTTTCTGTCACCTTTGGTCAACCAGCGCACGGATTGCTACGGCGGCAGCTTCGAAAATCGTATCCGCCTGCTGCTGGAGGTGACGGCGGCGGTGCGTCGCGCGTGGCCGCAGGATAAGCCGCTGTTCGTGCGCCTCTCCGCTAGCGACTGGGTGGAGGGCGGTTGGACGCTTGAGGACAGCATCGCGCTGGCGATCGAGCTGAAAGCGTTGGGGGTGGACTTAATCGATTGCAGCAGCGGCGGCGCAATCTCAGGGGTGCGCATCCCGACTGCGCCTGGTTATCAAGTGCCATTCGCCGAGGCGATCCGCCAGCAGGCACAGATGCCTACGGCGGCGGTTGGTCTCATCACCGACCCGCACCACGCTGAGGCGATCTTGCAGAACGGCCAAGCAGATGTGATCCTGCTGGCGCGCGAGCTGCTGCGCAACCCATATTGGCCGCATCAGGCCGCGCAGGCGCTGGGGCAGCGCCCCAAGCCGCCCGTGCAGTACGAGCGCGGGTTTTGACCATGTCACATCCTTTAGAGGGTGCGTTCCAGCCGGGCGCTTGAGCACTCGGCGACCAACCACTAGCAGTTGTGTTTAAATTTAGCCACTTCTGTTGAATGGAGTTCAGTGCATTCTGGCCGTAGATCGTGTAAAATGTCCAATGGTATCTTTAGTCTTTATCATTCTGCACGGAAACCCTGTCAGCGTCAGGGGTGCTACGGCTGAGGAGTTGCGCTGTGGGTAAATCTCGAATCGAGCAATTGATGGAACGCTTACGTGATTTGCAGGCCAGCAGTGGCGATGTGGAGGCTGCGGCCATCGTCAGCGTGGATGGGTTGAGCATGGCCTCGTCCCTGCCGCCCGGCATCGAGGAAGATCGCGTCTCAGCCATGTCTGCCGCCATGCTCTCACTAGGCGAGCGCATCGCCAGCGAGCTAGCGCGCGGCGAACTGGAACAAGTCAACGTTAAAGGTGACAACGGCTACGTCATTTTGACGAGCGTTGGTGAGGAGGCGGTGCTGACAGTGCTCTGTCGTAAGGACGCGAAGCTGGGCCTCATCCTGCTGGATGTAACCCGCGCCGTCTCCGCGTTGGAGAAGCTCGTCTAGCGCTCGCGCTATGTCGCCAGAACTCAGCGGCCTCTATTACTCTAATCGGCTCGCCCGTTCTTTTTTCGTGGCGATGGACGATGTTATGGGTAAACACGGGCTGAGCGCGCTGCTGCAGTTGGCCGGCCTGCCACAGTTCGAACGGAACTTCCCACCAGACGATCTGATGCGCGCCTTTGACTTTGCCTACATCTCGGCCTTGAACGTCGCGCTGGAGGACATGTACGGCCAGCGCGGCGGGCGCGGGATGGCGCTGCGCATCGGCAGCGCGGCCTTCGCGCAGGGCTTCAAGAACTTTGGCGCGCTGCGCGGCTTGTCTGACTCGCGCTTCCGCAGCTTGCCGCTGGAAAAGCGCACTGAGCTAGGGCTGAAAGCGCTGGCGCACGTGCTCACCCACTTCACCGATCAAACGTCCTACGTGGACGTGCAGGAGCAAACCTTCACCTTTCGCTGTGAGTTCTGCCCCTTTGCCTATGGCCGCGTGTCTGATAAGCCGGTATGTCATGCCATGGTCGGGATGCTGCAAGAGTGCCTGAGGTTAGCTAGCAACGGCTATGAGTTTTACGTTCGTGAGACCGCTTGCCGCGCTTGTGGCGACAGCGAGTGCATTTTTCGCATCAACAAAGCCCCAATGGGAGGCAAATGACCCATGCCCCGCCTGCTGATCGTGGAAGACGACATCGATCTTGCTGAGATGATGGCCTCGTTCTTCAGCTTGCGTGGCTACGAGGTCGACACGGCGGCGTGGGCCTCGGAAGCCATCGAGCTGACCGCTCAGCGCAGTTATCAGCTCATCATCCTCGACATCCGCCTGCCAGACATCGACGGTTTCACGCTCTGCCGCAAGCTGCGCGAGCAAGGCCGCACCAAAGAGACGCCCATCCTCTTCTTGACAGAGCGCAGCGACCGCAGCGACCGCCTGCAAGGCCTTGAGTTGGGCGTGGTAGACTACATCACCAAACCGTTTGACCTACAGCTGATGGGGCTGCGCGTGCGCAACATTTTGCAGCGCGTGAGCGGCGTCGAGACGCTGCACAGCGTGACCGACCTGCCCGGGCCGCAGGTGGTGGATGAGAAGCTGGCCGAACTGCTAGCTAGCGACAAGCCGTGGGTTATCCTGACGTTTGCGATTGTCGGGCTAGGGGAGCTCCGCGAGCGAGTCGGGTTTATGGCGGCTGACGATACGCTGCGGGCGCTCGCGCTGATTGTGCGCAACGCCGTGAGCGACGTCCACCCTGATGAGGCGTTCATCGGCCATGCCAACGACGCCACGCTGATTGTCATCACGCAGCCGACGATCGCACGAAAGCTCTACAGCACCATCAGCCGCCGCATTGAAGTGTCGCGCGCGTTCGAGGCCGCCGCCCAAGATCAAAGCGGCCAAGTGCGCCCACTCCTCATGAGCGGCATCTACCAGCGCCCAACGAAACTGCCGGCCGACGTAGCCAGTTTGAAGAAGGCCATCGTCCGCGCCACCAGCGCCTGACTCGCCTTAGTGCTGTGGCTCTCGACTGACCCCTGTCTCGCGCAGCTTCGGCAGCAAATCCGGCTGGATGGAAGCTACGCGGTAGACCTCGCCTATGTCGCGGCTAGTGAGCAGACCTTTGAAGCGCTCTCCCTCCACCACCGGCAGCACGTCGATCCCCTGCCGCATCATCTCCTGCTGCGCATGGTCGAGTGCGTCTTCTGGCGTAAGCGGCTGAAGGTGCGTGGTCATCACTGCGCTGACGGGCGTTGTCGGCGCGTGTTTGCTTAAGCCGTCGAGTAAGTTCTTGTAAGTCACAAGCCCGTGCAAGCGGTCACCTTCACAGACGGGGAAATCGGACTGAAAGCCGGTCACGACGTGTTCGACGGCCTCGGCGAGGGTTGTCGTCGGGCTGAGGACGCGTACACGGCGCGAGTAGGCATGACGCACCGTCAGATCGCGCAGCACGTGGCGGATCTGCACCTGCTGGTTTTCCTGCCCTGCGCCCATGTAGATGAAGATCGCCACCAAGATAACGAAAAACGCGCCGTTCAGGAAGCCCCACAGCCCGATGACCCACGCTAGCGTTTGGCCGATGCCCACAGCGATGGCTGTCGCGCGCGGGTAGCTTAGCCGCGTGGCCAGCAGCGCGCGCAGCACGCGCCCACCGTCCATCGGGAAGGCCGGGATAAGGTTGAAGAACGCCAAGAATAGATTGGCGACGAACACGTAGTTGAACACCGCAGCAACGCTGAGCGTCTGCAAGTCGCCGAGACCTTGCACGGGGTCGGCGTAGCGCCCTGCTAGCCCAAACAGCGCGTCTAACGCCAGCAGCACGCCCGCCAGCGCAAAGTTGACCGCAGGCCCGGCGATGGCGATCACGAATTCCTGCATTGGCTTCTCAGGGATGCGCTTGAGCATCGCCACACCACCGATAGGCAGCAGCACGATCTCCTCTACGTCGATCCCGTAGTTCTGCGCGGCGATGCTGTGCCCCAGCTCGTGCAGCACCACAATCCCGAACAGCAGCAAGATCACGATCACGCCGAACAGCGCGCCTTCCCACCCCAAGCCAGTGAACAGTCCGAATTGCAGCATCGCCCAAATCAAGATGAGCGGAAACGTCAGATGCACGCGCAGTTGAATGCCACGAATGGTCAGCAGCCGAATCGAGTCACGCATAGGAGTACTCGCCTTTCTCTTAGAGTTGTAAGTATTTACGAAATAAATTGTGCGATACACAACTTAAGAACTCGTGAGATTGCGTGGAACATGCGGTGTGCTGCGGGCAGGCTCTAGAGCGCCCGCAGCAGCGTATCGACACGCTGGATGAAGGTCGCGCCCGCCAACGGGTTGACGCCGAAGAAGATCGGGTCGCCTACGCGGGCGCTCCACGTCGCGTTCATCACGTAGCGCTCGCCGTCGATCAAGCGCGTGCCGGTCTCTTGATCGACGAGCGTCACGAAGAAGGTGTTGTTGCCCTCCAGCAGGATCGTTAGGTCGTAGACGCGATCAGGCAGCAGCAGCAGTTCGCGCTCGACGGTGGGGCTGTTGCTGTCAAACGCGCTGACGAAGCGCCACGACGTGCCCTCCACTGGCTCTAAGCCGAAGTAGCGGTAGCCGCTCTGGCCGGCCGTCCCTTGTGTGAGGAAGAAGCGCGCCTCAAAGAAGCCGCTGGCGTCGCCGGTGAGTGAGAAGAGGGTGCGCGTGCCGCTGTTGGCGAAGAAGCCGCTGCGCCGCAGCAGGTCGCTCTCGAAGCCACGCCCCGTGAGTGTCAGCGGGGCGTTCGGGACGCTGGTCACAAAGCTGCTGTCGGTTGCGCTCCAGCCAGCGGGCAGGCCGCCGTTGAAGTTAGCCGTGGCGTTGACGAGCCAACCCTGCGCAAACTCGCTGGTGGGGCGCGGGGTGGGTGAGGGGCGCGGCGTGGCGGTCGCATCTGCGGGTGGGGTGAGGGTGGGCGCCGTGAAGGCCACCACGGGCACGCGGTCAAGGCTGCCGTTGATCTGCATGAAGTTGTTGATGCGGATCCAGCCGTGGCGCGTGCCGCTTGCCACCAGCACATACGCCCGGTCAGCCGTGCGCCCGATGATCGGTACTGGCTCGGACACGCTGCCAACGAGCACGCCGCTGTCGGTCGGCTCGCTGAGCAGGAACATGCCGCCGAAGCTGCTGATGACTGGCGAGTTAGCGGCTGGGGCGGGCAGCGCGCGGGCGGTGGCCGTCAAGTTGAGGGCGGCGCGGGTGCTGTCGTCCAGCGGTGACGAGTTGAAGTCTTGCCCCAGCACAAAATTCAACATCACCAGCACCGATAGAACCGCGATCCCCCCCGCCACGCCGGCCACCACACGACGATTAAAGGGACGGCGGCGCGGGCTGCTCTCGATCAATTGGGCAACGAGCTTATCCATGTGCGGGTGGAAGTCGGGGTCGTCGTCGACGCGCGCTGTGTTGAGATAAGCAAGGCGGACGATGCTCTCGGGCAGGTCAGCGGCGGTGGGAGGGCGCGCCCCCTCCACCAGCACAGGGATCACGCGCTTGCCCTGCTTGAAGGCGCTTTCAATCTCAATGCGGACGTAATCGGCGGGGTCTTGGGCGCGCTGCTGCAAGAGCGACACCCAGCGCGTGCCGATGATGACTAGCACCGTGTCGGTCTTGGCGATTTCGTTCTGGATAAACTCACGAAAGTCAACCCCAGCGGGGATGACGTTGACATCTTTAAACACGTTATGCCGACCAAACTCAGCGGCCAAACGGTCATAGATGCGGCTGGAGACGGATTTGCTGTCGTCTCGCCGGTAACAGATGAAAAATCGCTGCATGGCCTTGCTTCCGATGCTCTCTATTTTACAGATTCAGTATAGCGCAAAAGCTGACATGGTGCGGATGCAATCGAGCATAGAGGGGGGCTAAAATCAACCAGAAACGCCGTCGGTGTCATCGGATGACGTTGTAGGGACAAGGCAGCCTTGTCCGTGGGGGCGGTCTCAAATGCAGACCGCTGGTTGAGAATAAGGTCAAAGCGGGCGAAGTTAGCTATACTGAGGCCAAGTTCAACCACGAAGGAAGTGAGTGATCTCAAATGGCTGAAAAATTCCGCTGGGGCATCATCAGCACGGGCCGGATCGCCCATGCGCTGGCTGACGCCATCCAGAAAACCGCTGAAGGTGAAGTGGTGGCTGTCGGGTCGCGCCGCCAAGAGACGGCTGACGCCTTTGCCGCTAAGTTCAACATCCCCCGCGCCTATAACAGCTACGAAGCGCTCTGCGCCGATCCGGAAGTAGACATCGTCTACGTGGCGACGCCGCACAGCCATCACTACGACAACGTCTTGATGGCGCTCAACCAGAACAAGCACGTGCTGAACGAGAAGGCTTTCACGATCAATGCACGCCAAGCCGAAGAGTGCATCGACATGGCGCGCGAGCGCGGCCTGTTCTTGATGGAAGCGATGTGGATGCGCTACAACCCGCACGTCGTGCAGGCGCGCCAGTGGGTGGATGACGGCCTCATCGGCGAGATTCAGCAGGTCTTTGCCGATCTCAGTGTGCAGTTCGAGTACGACCCAACCAACCGCTTCTTCAACCCTGAGTTAGGCGGCGGCGCGCTGCTCGACTTGGGCATCTACCCCATCTCGTTCACTCACTACTGGCTGGGCGTGCCGGATGACGTCTACAGCATCGCCTTCTTGGGCGAGACGGGCGTTGATGAGCACGTAGCGGCTATGTTCGCCTACGAAAGCGGCAAGACCGCCCAGCTGAGCTTCAGCATGCGTGTGCAAGGGACGCGCGAGGCAACCCTCGTCGGCGACAAGGGGATCATCCGCTTCGCCGACCCGATCCACTCATCCCGCAAGGTGACGCTCATCCGCCCTGGCCATGAAGATCAAGTCGTCACCTTCCCAGAAGAAAACTTCTATCGCTACGAAGTCGAAGAAGTGCACCGCTGCTTGAAGGCCGACCTCAAGGAAAGCCCCAAGATGCCGCTGGACGACTCGCTAGCGTTGATGCGCATCATGGACGCCATGCGCGAGGAATGGGGCGTCGAATATCCGATAGAGTGAGGCGACCCTGTAGGGGGGCGCCCACTCTCTGCAGCCGGCCTCCCAGCGTCACAGCGCCTGCTCCAGCGCGTCTAACAGCCGATCGATGTCGCACTCGTCGTTGTAGGCCTGAACCGAGACGCGCACATAAGCGCGCTCGCCGCGCCGCGTGATGGGCACTTCAACGTGATGCTCGTGCGCCAGCCGCTGGTTGAGCGTGCGGTAGTCGCCGCCGCGCGGCAGCTCCACCGCAACCATCTGCTGATACCACTGCGGCGCGTCCGGTGTGAGCGAGGCCGTGCCGAAGCGGTCAATCAGCCGCGCGCGCGCCAACTGCGCCAGCGCATGGCAGCGCGCCCGAACTTGATCCCAGTCGTTGGCCTGTTGATAGGCGATGGCGTTCGGCACGCTGAGGTACGCCGCCACGTCGAGCGTCCCCAGCCATGCGTTTTGCAGCGCAAAGTCGTTCTCAGGCAGGAAGCCCCAACTCAAGATGAGCGGCTCGAACAAGGGCTGGACCTCCGCGCGGACGTAGAGAAAAGCCGCCGTGCGCGGTGAGCACAGCCACTTGTGGCAGTTGCTGGTGTAGACGTCCGCTCCCAGCGCCTGCATGTCGAGCGGGATCTGCCCGACGGTGTGCGCCCCGTCGACAATTGTGAGGATGCCGCGCGCCCGCGCCGCACGGATGATCGGCTCAAGCGGCAGGGTGATCGCTGTGGGAGACGTGATGTGCGACAGGAACAGGGCACGCGTCTGCGGTTGAAACTGCGACGTGATCGCGTGGACGACCTGCTCGGCGCTTTCGATGGGGTCAGGCAGCGCCACCGCGCGGTAGCTCGCCCCGGCCTGCGCGGCGAGGTGGCCCCACATGATGTCCATCGCGCCGTACTCGTGGTCCGTCGTCAAAATCTCATCGCCGCGCCGCAGCGAGAGGGTGCGCGCGACCATGTTGAGGGCGACTGTCGCGTTCGGCAGGAACATCAGCGTATCCAGCGGCGCGTTGACGTAAGCAGCAAGCGCTGCCCGCGCCTCGTCGATGGCCGCGTGAAAGCGCCGATAGAAGAACTCGACCGGCTGCCGTTCGACGATCATCTGCCAGCGCTGATAGGCTTCCAGCACCGGACGCGGCACAGCGCCATATGACCCATGGTTGAGGAAAGCTACCGCTGGATCGAGCAGGAAATCCGCGCGCAGCGGGTTCATTGGGCCTCAATCACAAGGTAGGTGCGCTTCGAACGCCGCTGGAACAGGTCAAACAGGCGCTTCATCAGCCCATATTTGCGCGTGATGGCTTGGTCGGCGTGTTGAAAGTCGCTCTCTGGCAGGATACGAGCTGTCGCGGGGAAGCGCTCACCCTTGAGGTTGCCGCGCACGTCGCACGGCGCAATCTCCACTTGGGTGTTGTTGCGGATGCGTTTCACTTTGCCCGATTCGGCCTGTGTGACGATGTAGAGCCGGTCGCCTTCACGCGCGAACCAGACGGGCGTTGCCACGGGCTGGCCGCTCTTGCGGTAGGTGGTCAAGCTGAGGTATTGCTGACCGTTCAGCGCGTCAAATGGGTGTGACATATGACCTGTAGCTGTCCTTGAATGTTGATGGTCTAAGGCAGGCGTTGATCGAGCTGGCGCAGGAGCTGCATGTTGGCGCGCAGGAGCTGCTCTTGGGTGATGGCACTGCGACGGGTGTGCTCTTCGATGCTCAAAAACGCCAAGATCGCGTGGCCGATGCCGACGTAGATCAAGGCGACAATTAACCCGCTGACGATGACCCCGGCGGCAGCGGTCGCCCCGCCTGCTTGGATCACTTGACCGCCGGCCACAATCGGGCTGTTGGCCGCGTTCAGCGTGATGACGCTGGCCAAAATCGCGCCGATGAGCACCAACAGGCCGATGATCACGTGCAGATATGCGATGAAACGCAGCAAGCCAAACTTGCGCGTCGATGCAGGGGCTTTACGGGTGCGAGCGGCCATCTGGCAGCCTCCTTTACGTCAGTCGATCACTACCGAAAAATTGTATGAGCTTTTGTCGAATACGACAAACGAAGCCTCAACGCACCAAGCGAAACACGATGCGGTAGCCGCGCAGAGCTTCTTCGCCTTCGTTGGTGAAGCACGGCTCAGCGGAGAGGGTCTGCGCGATGGGGTCGCTCTGGCCGGGCATGTCGATCGTGTAGTTGAAGCCGCTTTGCATGCGGAAGTCCGCGTAGCCGTCGTCGCGGTCGGGCTTCAAACCGGTGTTGAACTCGTCCGAGCCGCCATCCCATCGCACGCGCACGCGCTGGCCGGGGGTGCCGTTGCCGTTGGCGTCGCGCACTGTCACCTCAATCAGACCAGAGGCGCTCAGGCTGCAAAAGGTGTTGAGGATTTGGCCTTCGTAAGTGCGGCGCGGCAGGGCCGTCGGCACGATGGGGACGGCAGCAGGCGTGCCAATCGTCAGCGCGGTGGGGGTGGGCGTCTTAGTAGGGGGCGGGATGAGCGTCGGCGTGTTGGTCGGGATCACCAGCGTCGCCAGCGGCACGGGCGTGGCATCGTCGATCAGTTGGTCAGCGCAGCCGGTCTTGCCTTGCAGTTGGTAGAAAGTGCGCAGGGTGCGCAGCGCGCGAATGCCCGATGTGCTGTCGACGTAGCCGGTCGAGGCCAGTTCACAGGCGATGTTGGCCACCTGCTGGAAGGGATCCGCGCCGAGGTTAAGCGCGAGCAGATCCTCCACGGCGCGCGCAAGGTCGCTGTCATAGCTGAAGCGCAGCGCAATCGCCACCACGTAATCAGCGCGGGCGGCACGGCTGAGCTGGCGTGGCTGCGTGTCCACCTCGCGCACTGGCTCCACCACCCACGCATACGTGAGGCCGATTGCCAGCCCGATGCCTATCCCGACGAGCAAGCCCCACCACGAGACGCGGCGGCGCGGGCGCTGATAGCGGCTGTGGCGCGAAAAGGCGAGCTGTTCGGGCGCGAAGCCGGGCGGCGGGGGCGGCAGCGGGGCGCTCACGGCGAGGTCTCCGGGGTCAGGCTGCGGAAGTCCTGCATGAGCGGTGTCAGGCGGCCAAAGCCTTCTGCAAGGCGCACCAGCAGGCGGATGTCGGCCACGTTGCGGCTGTTGGTGATGTAGCGCTCGGTGATCTCCTGCACGTACTGCGGCACGTTGGGCACGCCCAGCCGCCGCAGTCGCTCCAGCGCCCCGTTGAGGTCGCGGTCAACTGCGTAGCCGGCAGCAATCATGACGGTGTACTCATCGCGCCAGCGCTGCGCGAGCGCTGTCATCGGGCTGTTGACGTATTCCGTGGGGGCGACCACCCAGCCGATGAACAAGCCGCTGAGCAGGCCGATGAAGATCCCCCCCAGCAGAGAGAAGATAAAGCGCATGAAACTCCTGACGACTGGCTACCGTGAACCCTGCCGCGCGAACACCGCAAGCTGTTCACAGGCAAAATCATACATGTGCTGTTCAAAATCCGCTAGAAAGGACGGCGTCAGATGTTGATAGAGCAGGTGATGCATCTGCTCTGGGGAGTCGAGCGCTTGGCGCAACTCCTGCGGGGAGCGCCCGATGCGCTCGCCGAAGATGCGCAGCGTCTCGCTCTGGCCGGTGATCTGGCGGGCGATGAAATCGCGCCAGTCGCTGAGGATGTCGTCGCTCATGAAGCCCAACCAGTGATCGGGCTGGCAGCGCTCCAATTCGGCGGCCACTTGCGTCGGCAGGGTGCGCTCATCGCGCTCGTCCATCGCAATCAGCAGCAGGTGCAACACGTAGAAGCGCTCGGCGCGGCTGCGGCCCCATGTGCCGTTGGCGAAGTGCGGCCCGAGCATCTCGCGCGACCAGTATTCATCCATCGCCAGATGGAACACATAGCCCGCCGCAAAGGCCGCCAGCGCGGGATCAGTCGGGTGGTCAAGGTAGGGGTTCTGCGCCAGCATGACGCGCCACGGGTGATCGCGCATTGGCTCGGTATAGGTGTAGAAGTGGGTGGCCGCGCGCGAGTCCAGCGCGGGTACACGCGCGTCCGCCGCCACGCTGCCCAGCAAAAACGCGGGTCGCTCCACGGCTGGATTGAGCATCAGCAGACAACGATCAGGGCTGTCTAGCAGTCGACAGGCATACGCTAGATGAGTAAATGGGGTTGGCATCGCCACTCTCAACCAGATTTTTGGTGCCCCTATCCTACCATCATCTGTCTGTAGGATCGAGGATGAAGGGGCGTTTGGGGCGTGCGAGGTGCCAAACACGGAGCAACGCAGTCAGATCGTTTGTCTGATTTCGGCGCTCTTTGAGAAGAGGGAGTGTTTAAAGATAAACAGTCATAGGCCTCCACCGTCACGCCAAGCGCTGAAGCACTCGGCAAAGGGGCTGGAGGATATGAGGCCTCTGTTCGAATTTAGATATTCTGCTGAAAACGGGTTGGTTGCATCCGTCCTCAGTTTACGTGTACACTTAACTTAACTTAGTGTTTTTTCGCAAGCAGCATTGCGCCGTCTGTGCGCGGCCTTTGTGGGAGAAATTTTATGTCCGAACTGTCGCAGCTTAACGAAGATTTTGAGTACGACGCTGCCAACCCGGAGGTTATCAAGGTATCAGCCCGTTCGCGCTCCACAGCCGTAGCCGGGGCCATCGCCGGGGTGATCCGCCAGCGCGAACGCGCGGAGGTGCAAGCCATCGGCGCGGGGGCGGTCAACCAAGCGGTGAAGGCGCTGGCGATTGCGCGCGGTTACCTTGAACGGGACGCCATCGACTTAGTGTGCACGCCTTACTTTACTGAGGTGGACATCGACGGCGCGGAGCGCACAGCGGTTCGCTTCCGCGTCGAGCAGCGTTAGAAGGCGTTCAACGCGCGACGGCCATCGCCATCGCGTACAGCTCAGAATGCGTCAAGCTCACGTCCCACTCGGTCAGGCCGAGCGCGGCGGCATGGCGCTGAGCGTCCCCGTGTAAGATCAAGGTGGGGCGCTTGCGTGGATTGTTGACGCGGATTTCGATCTCAACCCAGCGCACATCACCGATGCCCGTCCCCAACGCTTTGGCGACAGCCTCTTTGGCGGCCAAGCGCGCGGCGAGGCGGTGCGGCTTGTCCTCGCAGTCCTCGCGCTCCCCCGCTGTGAAGAAGCGCCGCAAGAAGCGCTCGCCTAGGCGGTCGATGCCGTCTGCCACACGCTGATGCTCAATCATGTCAATCCCACAGCGAATCATCGTTCCCCCCCGAAGATTTGAGCGTATAATCCAGTCAATTATGACGCGCTATCTGACTAAGCACACGCTTAACTCACTATGAATGATCGCCTTGCTCGTGCGCTGAAGTTCACCGCCGCTGACCTTGAGCAGAATCGGCAGGGTCGCATCAGCCCCGCCCAACGCCAACTTTACATCGCCCCACCCGTCAGCCGCATCGCGGTCTACGTGATCTTGGGGCATGGGGTGCTGCTGTTGGGGCTGCTGGGGGCTATCGCCGTGGTAGCCAACCAGCCGGTGCTGTGGCTCGTGTTGGGGATTGTGGCCGTGATGGGGCTGATGCCGCTGTTCCTCACGCGGTCAGAGTTCTTGAGCCGCCCTGTGGTGCAGGACGACGTGAACCGCGGCAAAGTGGGGCGGGTGTGCGGCGTGGTCAGCTTGACGATGGAGGGCAAGCGCTATGACCTGCGCGTGGGCACCTATGAGTTTCGCGGTGTGTCGCTCAAGGTGTGGGGGGCATTTAAGCAAAATATTGCATACTGCGTCTACTACCTGCCGCGCAGCGGGGTTATCCTGAGCGCGGAAGAATGTCCAGACGATCAAGGAGCCTGAGACGTGTACACCACCGAAGCTGTCCTGCTGGCGCTGCTGCTGTTCGGCTTGCGCGTCTTCAACTACGCCATCTCGACGCTGCGCTTGGTAAGCATTGCCCGTGGCCAGAAGCCAGTTGCCGCTATGCTGGCGTTCGTGGAAGCGTTGGTCTTCGCCCTCACGATGGCGGGCGTGGTGGCCGATTTGAGCAACCTGCTGAACCTCGCTGCGTTCTGCTTTGGCGCATCCGTCGGCAGCTACTTCGGCATGTGGCTAGAGTCTAAGTTCGTGCGCAGCTTCTCAACCGTGCAGGTGATCACTGGGGTGATGGGGCACGAGCTGGCCGAACACCTGCGCGATAAAGGCTTCGGCGTGACCGAGACGCGCGGCACAGGGCGCGACGGAGAAGTGACCATCGTCCGCAGCACTGTCACCAGCCGCGAAGTGCCGCGCATCATTCAAGAGATTCGGCACGTGCTGCCCAACGCCTTCATCGAAGTGGAAACCGCCCGCACGATCCAGCGCGGCTTCATCGCGGGGCTGACCCCGCGCGGCCAACCCAATGTCCACTGAGGCCGAGACGCGCCGCGCCGCGCGCAACTTCAGCGCGCTGGTGCTCGCCAGCGTGCTGAGCAAGGGGCTGCTGTTCCTCTGGCAGATCGTGCTGGGGAACTTGTTCAGCCCTTATGAGTATGGCGTCTACTTCACGGTGCTCTCGTTGATGTCCGTCACGACGGTGCTCATCAGCTTGGGGATGGGCATCATCGTCGTCCGCGAAGTGGCGCGGCACCCGCAGCTCGCAGGGCGCTACTGGGCTATCGCGCTGACGCTGCAAACGGCGCTCTCTGGCGTGGCCTACGCGCTGGTGATTGTGTTAGCCCTGCTGGGTGGCTATGAGCCGATCATCCTCGCGTTTGCGGCGGTGGCCAGCCTGAGCCTTATTGTTGATATGTTCGGCAACGTGAGCTATGACCTGTTGATCGCGCAGGAACAGATGGCGACCACCGCACTGGTGGAGATTGTGACGATCTTGCTGCGGGTGGGGCTGGCAGCAGCGGCGCTGGCGGCGGGTTGGGGGCTGTTGGGCGTCTACGGGGCGACGCTGCTGAGCGGCATCGCGCGCTCGCTGGCGCTGACGGGCTTCAACTGGCGGCTGGGCCTGCGCCCGATCTTCCCCGTGGATCGCCCATTGGCGCGCGCGCTCGTCCGCGACAGCCTGCCCTTGATGGTGGCGGCGCTGCTGGCGCTGTCGTATCAGCACGCGGACAAGCTCATGACGACCGCTTTCATCGGGGCGCAGGCGACGGGCTATCTCGCGCCGGCCTATCTGATCACCTTCGGCGTGATCGAAATTGTCAGCACGACTATCCTGCTAGCGGTGTTTCCGCTGCTAGCGCGCAGCCTCGACGAAAGCCGCGCCTTGTTTGCGATGTGGGTGGGGCGCTTGAGCCGCTTCATGCTCGTCATCGGCCTGCCGATCGCGCTGAGCCTGTCGATCTTCGCCGCGCCGATCATCGACCTGTTGTTCAACGAGGACTACACGTCGACTGTGCCGCTGCTTCAGATGTTGATCTGGGCGACGCTGTGGATGATGATTGGCAACGTGTTCGTGCGCGCCCTGCTCATCCAAAATCGACAGCGCACCAGCACGCTCATCCGCGCGTTGTGCTTGGGGGTGAACATCACGCTGAACGCGGCGCTGCTGGCGCGCTACCGCGACCCACGCGGGGCGGCCTTCGCCACCCTCATCGCAGAGTCGCTCTCGCTGGTGCTGTTGGGGCTGGCGCTGCGCTTGGATGGCTTCCAGTGGCGTGCGCAGCTAGCGGCGATGGGGCGCGTGCTGCTGCTGGGGGCGGCCAGCGCGGGTGCGATGCTGCTGGCAGGCCAAGCGCATTGGGTGCTGGGGCTGGTGGCGGGGGGCGCGGTCTACGTCGTGGGGCTGATGTGGGGCGGCGTGCTGGGCGCGGCCGATTGGGGCTTCATCTATCGCTTCGTTGGGGCGCTGCCGCTGGGAACTCACATCCAGTCCTTATGGGGGCGCGTTGCCCCTCTGCCTGCCTCTATGCTAGACTGACAGCATCAGCAGTTGACGAGGCACAGTACCACAATGAGCGCTGACTACACGCTCGGATTGACCACCCAACCGAACGAACTCACCCAGCTTTCGCTAGACGTGCAGGGGCGCATCCCGTCGTGGCTGCGCGGGACGCTCGTCCGCAACGGCCCGGGCCAATTTGAAATAGGCAAGCATCACATTCGCCACTGGTTCGACGGCTACGCCATGCTGCACGCCTTTCACATCGCCGATGGCCGCGTGAGCTACAGCAACCGCTTCTTAAAGAGCAAGGCTTACCTCAACGACCGAGCCACCGGCAAACTGAACTACATCGGCTTTGCGCAAGACCCGTGCCGTGCGCTGTTTCGCAAGTTCATGACACTCTTCCGCGCGGATCCGGGCAACAACGCCGTGGTCAACGTGACGCGGCTGGGGGATGAGTTCATCGCCATGACCGAATCGCCGCTGACGGTGCGCTTTGACCCGCGTACGCTGGAGACGCTCGGCGTGTTGGACTACGACGACGACGTAGCCGCCACGCTGGCTACCGCCCACCCGCACTACGACAGCGCGCGCGGCATGGGCGTCAACCTGATGACCGAGTTCGGCCTCCAGACCAAGTATCAACTGTTCGGCATCACCGCCACCGAGCGCCGCAAACTGACCGAGATCGTCAGTAAGGATATCGCCTATATGCACAGCTTCGGCCTGACACAGCGCTACGCCGTCATCGCGCAGTTCTCGCTGCGGCTGGGCAGCGCGGCCACCGTGCTGCTGAGCGGGCGGCCTTTCATCGAGAACTTCAAGTTTTCCCCTGAGACGGACACGATCTTCACGATTGTCGAGCTAGACACGGGGCGCGTGGTGGCCAACGTCCCAACGGATGCCTTCTTCGCCTTCCACCACATCAACGCCTACGAGGACGGCGACGATGGGCTGATCGTCGACATCTCCGCCTACCCCAACGCCGATCTGATCAAGCAGCTCTACATGGAGCCGCTGCGGCGCGGCGAGACGGTCGACACGGGCGAGTTCCGCCGCTACTACGTGCCGCTGAACGGCAAACGCGCCACCTATGAACGGCTGGTCGATGTGCGCGTGGAGCTGCCGCGCATTAACTACCGCCGCAACGGCCTACCTTACCGCTACGTGTACGCCTCTGCTAGCCAACCCAACCAGCCGACGTTCCTCAGCCAGCTCGCCAAAGTCGACACGCACCTGCGCCGTGTGACCTTGTGGGAGGAAGAGGGCTGTTACCCGGGGGAGCCGGTCTTCCTCTCTGCGCCGGATTCCTCCGCGGAGGATGATGGGCTGGTGCTCTCGGTCGTGTTAGACGCGCGCCGCGGCACGTCGTTCCTGCTGATTTTGGACGCGGCCAGCTTCAGCGAGGTGGCGCGCGCCCACGTCCCGCAGCACATCCCGTTCGGCTTTCATGGGCAGTTCTTCGGCGGTGTGCTGTGAGCGAGGCCGACCCGCGCGACCCCTACCATGACCTCGCGTTGGCGTTGTACTACCGCGTGGCGGAGTTGGTGAAGGCGGGCAAGACGCGCGATCAGATCATCTACGAGATGGGGCTGCAAGGCGTCAAGCGCGACACGGTGGAGAAGATGCTGGCGCGGCTAGCCGACTCGCAGCGCAGCGTCCAGCGCCAGCAGGGCTGGCGGCACGTGGTGTTGGGCGGGGCAGTGACGCTGGCCGCGCTTGGGCTGACGTTCGGGATCTTCGGCTTTGCGCCCGCCAACGCTCTTGCCATTTTTCCAACGCTGGTGGGCTTGGGGATCGGCGGCTATTGGCTGGTGCGCGGCGTGTTCGAAGTGGCGGGGTGGTGAGCCTCAGCGCTCACCGTACCCCGCATGCTTTTAGTAGCCGCCTTGCGGCAGTTGAGCGAACAGAGCAGCGCGCTCATTTTCCTCTGGCGAGGCGCTGTTGAGCTGCGCAAGGTAGGCAAAAACGTCGATGGCAAACTGCCGCCACTGCGTGTAGGGCATCTGCTGCTGCACGGTGCGGAACTCGGCAATCACGCCGCGCTCACCGCTGGCAAGGCTGTCTGTCTTGCCGCCCAACGCGCCCAGGCCCTCCAGTTCATCTTTCCACTGCGGCATCGCCTTGCTGCTGAGCTGATCCGTCCCCTTCACGATCATCCACAACCAGTCTTTGCGCGTCACAGGGAAGTTAAAGACCCCCTGCGTTGGGTCGCCTGCTTTGTTCTTGACCGCGCGTTCGAATACCGGCGTGTTATAAGTGCCGGCCATCCCCGCCGCGTTGAGGATCAAATCGACGAACGTTTGTGGGTTTTGTTCGAACGGCTGGCGCTCTTGAGGATCGAGCATTTTGAACTGCGAGGCGAAGTCTGTGCGGGCCATCAGCTTGCCGATGAGCTTGGCATAGTCGAACGCGCGCCCTGCGGAGAAGCCCATCGTCTGGATGAGCGGGTCGCTGCCTGCTTTGAGATAGGCGATCAACTGTGAAGCTAACCCTTTGAGCTTGTCACTGCCGCCAACCGCATCAGCGGCAGCACCAGACCCAGCGAATATCGCCGCGCCGCCCATCCCAGTAAGCAGCCCCAACACGTGCTGGTGCTGCGGGTCGGCAGTGTTGGGCTGGCCGAGCTGCTTGAACAGCGTCTGCATTTGATCTAGGCGGATGCCGCCCGTTACCTGTGGGTTCGCCTTCATGTTTTGGGCGTTGGCCGCCGATTTGATCTTGGGTCGCACTTCAATCGTGGCATCCCGCGGGTCGCCGGTGATGCTGTCCAGCATGAAGCGGTCTTGGTTTTGCATCGTCACGAACTGCGCGACGAGGTTCTCGAGAGACTGCATCAGTTGATCGACTTGGTTGATCGGCATCGAATCAGGCAGCGGCGGGTCAACCACCCATTCAATCTCAGCGCCCAACTCTGTGCCCGCTTCGTCAGCGGTCAGCTTGTAACCTTGATAGTGGTGCAGCGTCTCACCTTTGTTGAAAGGGCGATATTCCGACTTGGTGCGGCCAAACGCGCTCTTTTTGGGCACTTTTTCGACAATGCCCCAATTTGTTTGAAACTCAAAGCCGACAGCGCGCTGAACAACGTCGGGGTCCGCTTGCTGCTGAATTGGGGCGGGAGCAGTAGGCTTCTTGGGCGGCTTGCGGACGGTGCGACCAAGCTGGCGCTGGACGAAGGACGTCTCAATTAAACGCTGCGCCGCGCGATTGCCGACTGTGCGCTGCAAGCGCAGGATCGTCTCAGCACCGAGGTCGTGTTGGATGGACAAACTGTCTTGACCGGTGGGTTGTGGAGTTCGGGCAGCCTGCTGATGGCTGGCTGTCTGCTGGGCTACTCGTGGTTGGTGATCCAAAGCGCTCCTCCCCGATAAACCTTACCAATTGTTAACAACAATGGTAAAGCCAATTTAAAAGATGTCAAGCAAGTGGGACAGGGCAATCGCATATGGATGAGATGTGAATATCACAAAGGGGCAAGAAGATGTCTAAAAGCCCACTAATCTGTAGGTTTGGCTGCAAAATGGACTACTTTGAACTTTTAATACCCTTCTTGTTTCCACTAAGGTTTCATATACGATTGCCCCAAGATAGATACTAAGTTCTGGCCCATTCTGCGCCAGACTGACGCTATAATAAAGCGCAGTGTTGTTTCATGAAGGAGACAAGGTTGATGGCCTATTTTGTGTCGAAAGAAGGTGTTTGGAGCCTGGTGACAGGCGGGCGCAGTGAGACGCCGCTGCTGGAAGTGCCCGGGCTGCGTCCGGGGCAGATCGTCAAGGTGACGGCGAACTTCTTCGCCCGCACCAGCACAAACGACATCGGTGAGGGCTTCTACTACTCGCTCAGCACGGCCAACCCCACCGACGCCGCCGCTGTTACGCCTGCTGTCGGCCTGTTTCAAGGCGATGAAGGGTGGAAGTCGTGCACGCTCATCGTCCTGTTTGAGGTCATGGGCACGACCGAAATCGAAGCCGACTTTGAGCTGACCTTCAATCAAGGCGACCTCAACCCGCGCGCCGAAATTTCCAACGTGACGTTGATCGCTGAGGTGATGGGGTAAATCCGTAGGGGCACGGCGTGCCGTGCCCTCGAGACGTGCCCTCAAGCGCGGCGGCTAATCGCCCACGACTTCCATCTGCTGCGCGCGCGGCAGGCGCACGCTGGTCCACGTGGGCGCGTTTTTGGGCACTTCTTTCAGCAGTTGGCGCTGATACTCGTGATATTCCACTTCAACGGTGTGGCGCGCGGCGCTCTTGTAGAGGCGGCGCATCGCTTCCAGCTCTTGGGCAATGCGCGCTTCTATGTCGGCGGGGGGCTGCCACGTGCCAAGGATACGGTTGGCGACGAGCTGCGCTTGCGTGTCGGCTAGCGGCCAGATGCACCCCTGCGGCTGCACCAGCCCGACGAAGTAGAGCGATGGATGCTTGGGGTGGAACACGCGCAGGTAGAGCGGCACGTCACCCTCGCTAAAGTCGATCAAGCGCTTGTCGAAGAACGGGTGCGTGATAATGTAGCCCGTGGCGGCGATGATCACGTCGAACTCGTCGCGCTGGCCGTCCTTGAAAACGACGGTGTTCCCCTCGTAGCGTTCGATGTCCACTCGCGGCACGATGTCCCCGTGACGCAGGCGCTGGAGCAGGTCGCTGTTGAGGGTGGGGTGAACTTCTAGGATGCCGTGCTGCGGCTTCTGGAGGCCGTAGCGCTCGTTGCCGCCCGTTACTAACCACCAGATCACAAAGTTCATGAACTGGCGGACGCGACGCGGCAAAAAGCGAAAACGCGCGTTGGCTACGTCCGGCGGTTCCCCGAACACAATCTTGGGGATGATGTAGTAGCCGCGGCGCATGCTGATGGCAGTAAACGCTGCGTGGCGCGCCACGTCTACAGCGATATCACAGGCGCTGTTGCCCCCGCCAATCACCAGCACGCGCTTGTCTTTGAACGGCAGGTTCGTCCGATAGTAGTGCGAGTGCAGGATTTCCCCGCTGAACTCGCCCGGATAGTCCGGGTAGCGTGGGTTCCAGTGGTGGCCGTTGCACACGATCAGATGGTCGAACACCTCTACACGCCCATCGTGCAGCGTCAGCGTCCACGTCTGGTCGGCGTTTTCCTCAGCGCTGACAACTTCCGTGTTGAATTGGATGAACGGCTCAAGGCCGAAGTGCCGCGCGTAGCTCTGAAAGTACTCTTTCAACAGGCGGTGACTGGGGTAATCGGGGTAGTGGTCGGGCATCGGGAAGTCATGATATTGGCTCCAGCGTTTGCTGCTGATGATGTGGGCGGTCTCGTAGACGCTAGAATGGCCAACCTCTTCGCTGTAGACCCAATTCCCGCCGACCTCGCGGTTCTTTTCGTAGACGACCAAATTTGTCAGACCAGCTTGCAGGCAGTGCTTGGCAGCGGCGATGCCGCTGGGGCCAGCGCCGATCACACACACACGCGCCTCTTGTCCAAACTTCATCTTAACAACCCTCAAAATTATTCTACTTTACATTTAATTGTAGTGAAGAGTGCCCCACACGACAAGCACTTGATCAGCGCTGTGGGCGTGTTATGAAGCGGTCTCTCGTGCGCTGAAATGCGACTGTCTTTATCAGCCATGCTGATTATAATTTACAATAGCAGATGATAATCAAGCTATGAGGCAGCGCTGCCTCGTTTCTGTCAACAGTGTGCGGAGTTCTCTGCGTGAGCAACCATCCAACGAATGATCCACAGCGTGACAAGCCAGAGCCACCGAATCGTGAGCCATCCCCATGGGCTAACCCCAACACCCAGCGTATTCTACTCATCACAGGGATACTGGTGGTGTTCGTCTTCTTCTTCATGATGCTGGGGCGCCCGCCGAGCAGCACCAACACGATCTCATTGAACGAACTGGCCGCGTCTGTCCAGCAGGGGCAGGTGAAGTCGATCACCGAGCGCGGCGGGCAAGATTTGTACATCGTCTACATCAACGGCGGCACGGCCTCCAGCTACAAGCCAGCGGACACCGACTTGCTGCGCGTGTTGGGCGTGAACAGCATCCAAGAGGCCAACTTCGAGTTCATCGCCCAGCCTGGCGACAACACGCAGAACATCCTATTCAACATCTTGCTGACGATCCTACCGATCCTGATCATCGGGTGGTTCATCTGGCGGATGATGCGCTCAGTGCGCGGCAGCCAAGACCAAGCGATGAACTTTGGCCGCAGCCGCGCCCGTGTCAGCCGTGACATGGAGCGCCCACAGGTGACGTTTGCTGACGTGGCCGGCGCAGAAGAGGCCAAAGAGGAATTGCGCGAGATCGTCGAGTTCCTCAAAGAGCCGGAGAAGTTCATCCGACTTGGCGCGCGTGTGCCCAAGGGCGTGCTAATGGTTGGGCCGCCCGGCACGGGCAAAACGCTCATGGCGCGCGCGGTGGCGGGTGAAGCCGGCGTGCCGTTCTTCAGCATCAGCGGCAGCGAATTCGTGGAGATGTTCGTTGGCGTGGGCGCGAGCCGCGTCCGCGATTTGTTCGACCGCGCCAAGGCCGAGGCCCCGGCGATCGTCTTCGTCGATGAGATTGACGCGGTGGGGCGGCAGCGCGGCGCAGGGCTAGGCGGGGGCCACGACGAACGCGAGCAGACCCTCAACCAGATCCTAGTGGAGATGGACGGCTTCGAGAACGACACCAACGTGATCATCATCGCCGCCACCAACCGCCCCGACATCCTCGACCCGGCGCTGCTGCGCCCGGGCCGCTTCGATCGCAAGGTCATCATGGACAACCCCGACATCAAAGGCCGCGAGGACATCCTGCGCGTGCACACCCGCGGCAAGCCGCTCGCGCCGGATGTGTCCATCGAGGCGATTGCCAAGATCACTGCGGGCTTCAGCGGCGCGGATTTGGAAAACCTCGTCAACGAGGCAGCCATCTTGGCCGCGCGCCGCAACAAGCGCACCATCAGCATGAGCGAGATGCAAGAGAGCATGGAGCGCGTCGTGATGGGGCCAGAGCGCCGCAGCCGCGTCATCAGCCCTGAGGACAAGAAGAAGATCGCCTATCACGAGGCCGGCCACGCTATCCTCTTCCACCTGCTGGAGCACACGAACCCCGTGCACAAGATCACGATCGTGTCGCGCGGGCGGGCGGGCGGTTACGTGATGCCGCTGCCGACCAACGACACGATGCTCAAGACCAAAGAAGCCTTCTTTGATGACATCGTGGCGACGATGGGCGGGCGCGCCGCGGAAGAGATCATCTTCAACCAGTTGACGACCGGCGCGAGCAACGACCTCCAGCAGGCAACGAGCATGGCGCGCGCGATGGTGACGCAGTACGGCATGAGCGAGAAGCTCGGGCCGCGCGCCTATGGCAGCGGCAGTGGCCCGATCTTCTTGGGGCGTGAGATGGGCGAGATACGCGACTACAGCGAGGAATACGCCCGCGCCATCGACGACGAGGTAAAGGGCATCCTTCAGCAAGCTTACAGCCGCGCCAAGAACCTGCTGCTCGAACGGCGCGACCAGATGGAGCGGTTGGTAGCGGTGCTGCTGGAGCGCGAGACGCTCGACAGCGCAGAGTTCGTCGAGATCATGGAGGGCAGCACAGCCTAGCGCTTGCTGCGTGGCCGTGGAGGCGTGCGGCCCCCTCAATCCGATCCTGTGGGGCGTAATCGTAGGACGCGGCTCGCCGCGTCCGTTTTTTTATTGCCACCGCTGCGGCGCGCTGTGACCCTACAACATCCCCACGCGTGCGCTACAATCACAGTCGTTGACGACGACACTCACAGCAAAAGGGCACACATGGCGCAAATCGGGATTGTGGGCGCAGGCGCAGCGGGCTTGGCTGCTGCCTTCGACCTGACGCGGCGCGGGCATCAAGTGACAATCTACGAGGCGAGCGACGCGCTCGGCGGCCTCGCGGCGGGCTTCAAAGACGAGCGCTGGGACTGGACGCTTGAAAAGTTCTATCACCATTGGTTTGAGGGCGACCGCGACCTGCTGAAGCTGGCCGACGAGATGGGTGTGCGCGACCGCATCCTGTTCCCGCGCCCCAAGACGAGCTTCTGGATTGACGGCAAGATCGTCCGCTCAGAGATTTCCCCTAGCGCCCTGTTCCTGCCGTTGTCGTTCCCGTCGCTGGTGCGCTTCGGCTTGACCGGCGTTTACCTCAAGCTCACGCCCTTCTGGAAGTCGTTGGAGAAGTACACCGCCGACGAGTGGATGCGCTACTTCATGGGTGAGGAAGCCTACGGCAAGTTCTTTCGCCCGCTGCTCATCGGCAAGTTCAGCGACCTCTACGACCGCGTGAACATGGCGTGGCTGTGGGCGCGGATCAAAAGCCGCTCGCTACGGCTGGGAACGTATCAGGGGGGCTTTCAAGCCTTCCTCGACGAGCTGGGGCGGCAGGTGCAGCAGGCCGGCGGCGTGATCCACCTGCAAACCCCCGTGACGCGCATCCACCTTGAGGACATGAAGCCCGTCCTCAGCACAGCGCACGGAGCGCAGCGCTTCGATTGGGTGCTCAGCACGACGTCGCCCCAGTTGATGCTCAAGCTGACGGATCGCTTGCGCGAGACAGCCTACGGCGACCAGATGGCCGCGCTCGTCAGCATCGGTGGGCTGTGCGTCGTTTTAGCGGTCAAGCACCAGCTCTTGACTGACGGCACCTACTGGCTGAACCTGCCCGCCCGCAGCGCTGACAAACGTCAAAACGACTTCCCCTATTTGGCGCTGGTAGAGCACACCAACTACATGGATCGCCAGCACTACGGCGGCGATCATCTGCTCTACTTGGGCGATTACTGCCCCCCCGACCACGAGTACTTCACGCTGAGCGAGGACGCGCTGGTGGCACGCTTCCTGCCCTCGCTCAAGCGTGTCAACCCCGCGTTTGATGAAAGCTGGGTGCGCAAGGCGTGGGTGTGGCGCGCGCCCTACGCGCAGCCGGTCCCGTTCGTCAACCACAGTGAGGCGATCCCACCGCTGCAAACCCCGCTGCCGGGCGTGTTGTGGGCCAGCATGTCGCAGGTCTACCCGTGGGATCGTGGGACGAACTATGCCGTGGCGATGGGGCGCGAGGCGGCCCGCTTGATCAGCTAGCTTAGCGCCGCCGCACCAAACGCCACAACAGCCACAGCACGACGACGCCGATCAACAGGCGCTGAAGCAGCGGGCCGCTGTCCTGCGGGCGCGGCACTGACGGCGCAACGCGGATGAAATGTGGCATGTCGCGCTCGCTGTGGCGGTAGATCAAGCGCTGGTTCTGCGTGTCGATCTCGTATGTGCCGTCGCTGACTGTCACCTCATACCCCTGCGGATACTGGTAACTGGGGATGTAGAACTCGGTCGGCTCGGTGACGGTGGGGTCGTGCTTGAACACGAACTCGAACACGCCGCTGTGCATGTGGTAGCTCATGCGCAGGGGTTCGCCGGCAATCGCGCGGGCGTAGGGGCGCAGCACGGCCTTCAGGGCGCGCCCGCCGCTGTGAATGTCGCGCGGGTTCGTCTGCTGGTCGCGGCTGAAGAGGCTTAAGTCCTCGCCGTTCCAGCCGTCGCCGCGCGCGTTGCCGTTGTCGGCGGTGTAGTTCCACAGCGTGAAGTTGAGCAGGTTTGCCTCCAGCGCTTGCAGCGTGTCGTCGTAGCACTGTTCCTGCGCGCTGAAGTCGCCGGTGCGGTAGGCTTGAGCGTTGTTCATGTCGTAGGGGATGCCCACCTCGCCGATGACCGTCGGGACGCCGCCGAGCGCGGTCGTCGCCGCGTTGCGATACACCCCAAGCTGCTTGACGAACGAATCGCGGATGCGTTCCCGCCCGACGACGGGCCGCCGTGTGTGAACATCAAAGGCGACGAACTTCCAATAGCGCTTGGTGAACAGCGTCAAGCCGTCGTACCAGTGGGGGGCAAAGACGATGCTGCCCGCGTCGGAGCGGCCCCAGCGCGGCGGGTGATCGTTGCCTAGCGCGTCCGCCTCGATGAAGATCAGCGCTTTCGGGTCCACCGCGCGGATCGCCTCAGCGTAGGCGTTCATGAAGGGGCGCAGGCAGTCCTCGGCGAAGTCGATGCCTTCGAAGTGCCGCGGGCGCAGCAGGTGTGGCCTGCCGCTCGCGTCCAAGTCCCACACGCCGTTGGCGCGCCACACGCAGGTTGCACCCTCGCGCCACGCGCGCCGCCCCCCTGTGCTGAGCGTCACCAGCCCGATCTTGCGGTTGCCCGCCACCGAGAACTGCCACTCCTCGGCCACCTGTGAGAAGCCCCAGCCCAGCAGCATCGACTGATACGGGGTGGGCATAACGCCGTTCTTGAGGCGGTACTCGTCGGTGGTGGTCAGGCTGCGCATGCCGAGGTAGCCGTGGCTTGGCTCGTTCAGCGTGTCATAGCCGACCACGTTCGGCATGTCCTTCAGCCGCATGGCCACCTGCTGCATGGCCTTGAAGTAGTGTGATTGTAGGTACTGTTGAACGGGCACGCCGTCGATCTTGGTGTTGGGCGCGACGCGATCCCCGCCGAAGAACAGCGAGAACATGGTGGCCGCCGCCAAGCGGCTGTAGTTCGTCGCCCAGATCATGCGCGGGAAAGGGTCTCCGTGGACTTGGTGGACGATGGCCGCGTGGGTGGGGTGCAGCGCCTCCAAGTCAAAGCCGACGGCCTCCAGCGTCCAGCCGGGCGCGCCGTCCCCGCCGCTGAAGCGCGACCACACGTCTTGATGCGGGTCGATGAACATCGTGATGTCGTACTCGGCGGCTTTGCGCACGACGGCTGCCACGTAGTCCAAATAGGCCTCGTCGTACTGGCCCGGGCCGGCGTGTTCGATGGCCTCCCACGTGACGAGAAAACGGAGGAAGGTCAGCCCCCATTTGGCAAGACGGCTGAAGTGCTCGTCGGCTTCTTCCAGCGGGAAGGGCCGCCCGATGAAGCTCACATCGCGGTGGTTGAAGAAGCCCTCGCGGATGTGGGTGCGCCCATCGGGACGGGTTGGCATTTTGCTGCTGCCACCTAAGTTGACGCCGCGCAGCAGCAGCGTGCGCCCGTACTCGTCCTTGAAC
>DAOUBS010000085.1:0-1623 GCA_034432435.1 Anaerolineae bacterium | reverse complement strand
TCAGGGCTGATGCTGCTGGGCACGCCGTTCGTGTTGTTCATGGCGGCGGGCGGCGGGCTGTTTCTCGCAGATCGCGCGCTGCGCCCCGTTGAGCGCATCACCCGCACTGCCGCCGCCATCGACAGCCGCCATCTTGACCAGCGCATCGGCTACAAGGGGCCGCCTGACGAGATCGCGCGGCTGGCCCAGACCTTCGACAGCATGCTGGAGCGGCTGCACCACGCCTTTGAGACCGAGCGGCGCTTCACCGCTGACGCCTCACACGAGCTGCGCACCCCGCTGACGATTGTCAAAGGTCATCTGGATGTTGGCCTCTCGCGCCCGCGCAGTGCCGAGGAGTACAGGTCCATCCTGCAAATGATTCAACTAGAGCACGAGCGCTTGATCCGCCTGGCTAACAGCCTGCTGTTCCTTGCACGGCTGGACGCTGCGCCCGTGTCTACCCAATTTGAGCTAGTGAACTTGAACGATCTGCTGGCGGTAGTGGCTGATCAAGCGCTCGTGCTGGCCGATGAGAAGCAGCAGCAGCTCACCGTCACGCTTCACCCGCTGCCGAAGCTTTACGGCAGCCCTGATTACTTGATCCGATTGTTCATGAACCTGATAGAAAATGCTCTCAAGTATACGCCTGCATACGGTCGGATTTGCCTACACGCTGAATATCAGCCCCCCTATGTGATCGTGCGCGTGATGGACAGCGGGCCGGGCATCCCGGCTGAGAAGCTGCCCCATCTGTTCAAGCGTTTCTACCGCGCCGACGACCAAAGCGCGGCGGGGACTGGGCTGGGCCTGGCTATTGCCGCCAGCATCGCCCGCGAGCACGACGGCGACATCCAAGTTGAGAGCACGTTAGGCCTGGGATCGGTCTTTACAGTGCGCTTGCCGAGGAGGAGATAACGATATGCGACCTTATATGTGGATTTCTGGACTGGCTTTGTTGGCGATGGGCGTTGGCATGTTGCAAACGGCTCAGCCGCTTGCCCTGCGCCCTAGCCCGCAGGAAGGCGAGGTAATCGCCTTTGATGAGCGGCCCCTGGCCTTCAACACACAGTTTTCGCTCAGCCTCGCCAGCACATCCGAAACGGACATGACCCTGCTCACCGTCGTCGATCCGGTCATCAGCGCGCAAGCGTCGGCGATTGGGCCGGTGGCCAACGGCTTGTCGATTGAGCAGGTGATGTCGCTGTTGGCGCAGGCGCGGCCAGAGGCGACGATCCGCGAAATTCGCCTTAAACGCGAGCAGAGCACGACCATCTACGAAGTTGACTTCAGCGATAACTTCCGCCTCAAGCTGGACACTGCCAGTGGGCAAATGCTCTCGCTGGATTCCATCAAGAGCGGCTCTCAGCTACCGCCGCATCAGCGCGTACAAGGTTATACGGCCTCGACCACACTGCTCAGCGCCGTCGCGCTGGCCCAAGAGCGCCACCCTGACGCGACGTTCAAAGACGCCAAGCTTGAAATTCACGACGGTCTGCTCGTCTACAAGGTAAAGTTCGAGGGCGGCGTAGAGTCTTTCATCGACGCCAACACGGGGCAGCACCTCTTCAGTAAGCTGCCGCGCGGCCAACACGACACGAGCAGCCTGCCCATCCAGCCGGAGGATGTCCTGCCCGTCGTGCT
>DAOUBS010000084.1:0-30852 GCA_034432435.1 Anaerolineae bacterium | reverse complement strand
TTTAATGACGTCGATGAGGTGAGCAGCCACATTGGGAAAATATTTCCATATGTTAATACCAATCAGTGGTGAGGCTGTCAATGATGGTTATAATTTTAAGAGGTCACTGCGTCTTGACATGGTTCCATTATGCTGGTGGACTTAACCCTACCGCCTTGTCGACGGTGACGCACACCACGCCTGAACGTGGCTAGATTTCAGCAATCACTGCAAATTGGGGAGGAATAGAGACAAATGGTTTCGAAATCAGTTCGTTGGTGGATAGTGGCTGGGGCGCTGGCGGCGTTCAGCCTGAGCGCTGTGGCGCAGGAGCCGGTCGTGACAGTCGCATTTGTCGAGTCGCAGCCGAACACACTTGACCCGCACGCGGCACGCACTGCAGACGAATTTCTCGTGCTGCGCAACGTGTGCGAAGGGTTGATTAATTATGACCCTGCGACGCTGGAGCCGGTGCCTGCGTTAGCCGAGTCGTGGACGATCTCGGAAGATGGCCTCGTCTATACCTTCAACCTGCGGCAGGGTGTGACGTTCTTCGACGGAACGCCGCTGACTGCCGCCGACGTCAAGTACTCGCTCGATCGCCTGTCTGACCCCGCGTTCGGCACATCCTACACGGCTGGCCTTGTGCTGCGCGACGTGGCCGGTTGGGCGCAGGCGCGCCCGACGACCCCTTCTGTGGGTGAGGGCACACCCACCCCTGAGCCGATCCCGCCCGCGGGCGAAATTTCCGGTGTGCAGGTCGTGGATGACAGCACCGTACAGATCACGCTGTCCCGCCCGGTGACGTCGTTCCTCACCCGTCTGACGCTGCCGGGCGCGGTCATCATCGCGCAGGGGTCAGCCGAGGCGGGCTTCGCCAATGGCCCGATGTGCGCTGGCCCCTACAGCGTGGCCGAGTTCGTCCAGAATGACCGCGTGGTGCTGCGCGCCAACGAGAACTACTGGGGCGGCGCGCCAGAGGTAAAGACCGCGATCATCCGCGTGATCCCGGAAGCCTCCAGCCAAGTGATCGAGTTCGAGGCGGGCTTGCTGGATGTGTCGGTTGCGCCTGAGGCCGACCTGCCACGCCTGCGCGCCGACGCGCAGCTTTCTGAGCGCTTGGTGACGATCCCAACGTTGGGCCTCTACAACCTGCGCATCAACCTCAAAGACCCCAAGATGGGCGATGTGCGCGTGCGCCGCGCGCTGGCACTGGCGGTGGATCGGCAGTTGATCGTTGACACCGTGCTGCAAGGCAACGGCGTGCCAGCCGATTACCTCTACCCCAAAGGCCTGCCCGCCCACACCGGCGTAAGCTACTTCCCGCGGGATGTGGAAGCGGCACGCGCGCTGCTCGCTGAGGCTGGCTACCCGAACGGCATCGAGCTGACCGTCCGCACCGATCAGAACGAGACCGAGAACCGCGTGCTGAACGCGATGGCGGCCACAGTGGCCGAGGCCGGCATCACTTTGATCGTGAGCAGCACCGACGCGGCCGTTTACACCCAAGACCGCACCGCCTGCACGATGGAGATGGGCGGCATTCGCTGGGGGATGGACTACCCCGACCCTGAGAACATGGTGGTGCTGCTGCTGCCCAACGCGGCCACACGCGTGAACTGCGGCTACGGTGAGGTGGACGTGGCCGATGAAATCGCCGAGCTGAACACCCGCGCCATCTCGATGCCGTTGGGTGAGGAGCGCAACGCCGTCTTCGCCGAGATCGAACGCATTGCGATGGAACAAGTGCTCATCCTGCCGGTCTACAGCGGCGCGACGACGCGCTTGGTCAGCAGCCGCTTGGGTGGCCAGCCGCTTGACGCCAACGGCGTAGTGCGCTTCGCCTTGATCGACCTGCCGTAAGCTTGGCCGGTAACAGTGACTGTGGGGGCGGCCTACGGGTCGCCCCTGCGCTGTCTGACGTGCGCCACCTCTCTTACCTGCTGTCATTCGCTGGTCTCATATGACGAAATACATCGCGCTTCGAATGATTCAATTTCTGCCGACGCTGCTAGGCATCTACTTTCTCACGTTCATGTTGGTGCGCGTCTTGCCCGGCGACACGGCCGTCATTCTTGAAGGAGATCGTGGTGATGACGCTGCCATCGCCGCCACGCGCGCCCGTCTTGGCCTTGATCAGCCGCTGCCGACGCAGTTTGTGATCTTCCTCGGGGACATGGTGCAGGGCAACTTCGGAACGAGCTTCATCACCAACCGCCCGGTGGTGGACATGATCGGCGATGCGTTCTGGCCGAGCGTGATCTTGGCGACGTGCGCGATGCTCGTTGCTGTGGTGATGGGCATCCCGTTGGGGATCGTCTCGGCGCTGCGGCACAACACCCTGTGGGACAACGTCGCACGCTTCATCGCGCTCATCGGCGTGTCGATCCCGGTCTTTTGGTTGGGCTTGCAGATGCAGATCTTGTTCGGGTTGCAGCTTCGCTTGCTGCCGATCAGCGGTCTGGGGTACGACGAGCGGCTGATCTTGCCCGCGGTGACGGCCAGCTTTGGCATGTTGGCGATTTTGATGCGCATCACGCGCTCGAGCATGTTGGAGGTGCTGAATCAGGACTACATCCGCACGGCGACCAGCAAAGGCCTGAACCGTCGGACGGTGGTCACCCGGCACGCGCTGACGAACGCGCTGCTGCCTATCGTCACGGTGTGGGGGACGGGCTTCGCCAGCCTGCTCTCGGGCACGCTGTTGGTGGAGGTCATCTTCAGTTGGCCGGGCATGGGGCGGATGCTGGTGAACGCCATCGGCCAGCGCGACTATCCGACGGTGCAGGGCTTGGTCATCACCTTTGCGCTGATCTACGCGCTGGTGAACCTCGTCGTTGATTTGATCTATCCATTGGTTGACCCACGGATTCGTTACTCATGAGCGCTCAGACGATCCCTACTGTTGAGCTTGCGCCGCCGCAGTCCCCGTTCAAGCTAGCGGTGCGGCGTATCTTCCGCAACCCGGCCAGCATTGTCGGCTTGTTCATCGTCCTGATGGTGCTCTTCGCGGCCTTGTTCGCCCCGTGGATCGCCCCATATGACCCGATCCGTGGTGACTTGGCCAACAAGTATGTGCAGCCGCCCTCGGTGGAGCATCTAATGGGCACGGACGCGCTAGGGCGCGACATCTTCACGCGTGTCATCTATGGCTCGCAGATTTCGCTTTACATCTCGCTCTCGGCGATGGCGATCAGCTTGAGCATCGGCATCGTCGTCGGCATGGTGGCGGGCTACTTCGGCGGCTGGGTCGATTTGCTCATTATGCGTGGGGTGGACATCGTGATGGCCTTCCCGCTGCTGATTCTCGCCATCGCGCTGACGGGCATCCTCGGACCGAGCGAGCTGAACATCATCCTCGCGCTGGGCTTGGTGAACTGGACGATCATCGCGCGCATCGTGCGCAGCCAAGTGCTGACGGCCAAAGAGGCTGAGTACGTCACCGCTGGCCGCAGCCTCGGCGCAACCGATCTCTCGCTCATGTTCCGCCACATCCTGCCCAACATCATCGCGCCGGTGATCGTCTACGCGACGCTTGGCCTCGGCACGATCATCCTAGCGGAGTCGTCGCTGAGCTTCTTGGGGCTGGGCAGCGCGCAGCAGGCCACGCCAAGCTGGGGCAAGATGCTCACCGAAAGCCGCCAGTTCATCCGCTCGGCGTGGTGGATGCCCTTCTATCCGGGCTTGGCGATCTTGGTCACGGTGATGGGGTTCAACCTGCTGGGGGACGCGCTGCGCGACGCGCTCGACGTGCGCAGCCGCTGAGGTAGAGACATAACCTGCCGCGTTCGGGGCTGTTGATCTTCACAACAACGAAGGAGAATATATCATGCGCGTGTTGGCCATCGGTGCACACGGGGACGACTTGGAGATGTTTTGTGGAGGGACGCTGGCGAAGTTCGCTGCTCGGGGGGACACGGTGGTGATGTGCGTCGTCACCGATGGACGAGGCCGCCCCAAAGGCGACCCCGAGCAGATCGTCAAAATCCGTCGGCAGGAAGCGGAAGCCTCGGCCGCGGTGATCGGTGCAATCAGCCACTGGATGGGACTGCCGGATGGGGGCGTGTGGTTCGACGCGCCGACACGCCACCAGTTTATCGAGGTGATCCGCCAGCACACGCCCGACCTTATCATCACGCACCCGCAGGACGACTATCACCCTGACCACAAGACGACCAGCCGCCTCGTGCTGGACGCAGCACAGATCGCGCGCACGGTCAATTACCCGTCGCAGTATCCGCCGCACCGAGCCCAAGTGCCGATTGCGTTCATGGAGGCCGAGCGCGGCATCAACTTCATCCCGACCGAATACGTCGACATCAGCGCGACGTTCGAGCAAAAATTGGCGATGCTCGACTGCCACCGCAGCCAGCTGATGCCTGTAGGGGCGGAGTATGACCCGTCGTTTGCGCTGCCACCTTCAGAGCAGAACCCATTCCACCATTACGCGCGCGTGTTGAGCCAGTTCCGCGGGCTGGCCGTCAACACAGCCTACGCGGAGGGCTTTACCTTCTGGCAGGCGGCTAACCGTCTCGTGACGACGCGCGTTCTGCCATAGCGAACTAGTATCGCCCGTTGCTGGATGATCCTGAGAGGCTGTTGAGGAACTGCTCGTTGGTATCGAACATACGGAACGAGTTCAAGAGCTGCTCAGTCGCGTTAACTTCGCCAAACTCGCCCTGCTCGGCGAGGTGTGCCCACATGCGGCGCATGGTGTAAACGCGCTGCAGCACGTCTGGCCCTAGCAGCAGTTCCTCGCGGCGGGTGGACGACTGGGCGATGTCGATGGCGGGGAAGATGCGGCGCTCTTGCAGCTTGCGCGAGAGGTGCAGCTCCATGTTGCCCGTGCCTTTGAACTCCTCATAGATGAGGTCGTCCATCTTGCTGCCAGTGTTGACGAGGCAGGTGGCGATGATCGTGAGGCTGCCGCCTTCCTCGATGTTGCGGGCCGCGCCGAAGATGCGCTTGGGCGGGTGAATGGCTGACGGGTCAAGGCCGCCAGTCAGGGTGCGCCCGCTGGGCGGCACGACGAGGTTGTAGGCGCGCGTCAGGCGGGTGATGCTGTCGAGCAGGATAACGACGTCGCGCCCCAACTCGACGAGGCGTTTCGCCCGTTCAAGCGCCATCTCAGCTGCGCGGACGTGGTGCGTCACGGGGTCGTCAAACGTGCTGGCGATCACTTCGGCGTCCACTGAGCGGTCGATGTCGGTCACTTCTTCAGGGCGCTCACCGATCAAGCAGATCATGAGGTGGACGGCGGGGTAGTTGTCGCTGATGGCGTTGGCGATGTCCTTCAGGAAGGTCGTTTTGCCGCTCTTGGGCGGCGAGACGATCAAGCCGCGCTGCCCCATGCCAATGGGCGCGATCAAGTTGAGCAGGCGCGTGCTGAGGATGTGCGGGCGCGTCTCAAGGTTGAAGCGCTGGGTTGGGAAGATCGGGGTGAGGCTCTCGTAGTTAGGGCGATTGCGGATTTCTTCAGGGGCTTTGCCGTTGATCGAGCTGACGCGCAGCAGGCCGTAGTACTTCTCGCTGTCTTTGGGCGGGCGCACGTGGCCGATGACCATGTCCCCAGTGCGCATGTGGAAGCGCTTGATCTGCGTTTGGCTCACGTAGATATCGTTGGGGCCCGGCAGGTAGTTCTCGGCGCGCAAGAAGCCCATGCCGTCTTCCATGATGTCCAGCACGCCACCGCGCATCTGTAGGCCTTGCCGTTCGGCGTCGGCGCGCATGATGCCGAGGATGAGTTCCTCTTTTTTCAGACGGCTGAAGCGGGGCAGCTCGGTCTTGCGCGCAATCTCGCGCAGTTCTGGCAGGGTTTTACTCTCAAGCGTTGCAATGTCCATGAAGGCTCCGTTTAAAAGGGGAAGTTAAATACGGGTCACTGTTTGAAAGCACACCCCATTGGGCATGTGATAGCTAGACAGGTCTTGTTGAGCGCACAAGTGCCGAAGCAGGCGTTTCATGCTAATTGGATAGGTCAGTTCTGGAATGGAAGAGAGGGTAGAGCCGATTGACAACGGAAATATAGCACACTTTGTTCTGGTGGTCAATCAAGATTTTGCAAAGGGGACGAGGCAAATTCAACAGAGAAGCCAGAGGCTGAAGCCCCCATCGCGCTGTGGAGGAGATGGGGGCTGTGGGATGAAGCCTCGACTGGTTTAGCCCTTGCGCACGAGCATCGTCCAATCGTAGGTGTTGTAATCGTGCAGCAGGGCGACGTTGCGGCTGAGGGTGCGTTTGCACCAGTCGAAGTAGGCTTTGGGGTCGCCGTAGTAGAGGTCATCGCGCATGTACTCAGCGTCGCTGTAGCTCGTGAGGCAGTTGAAGCTAATCCCTTTGGTGCACAGCGCCCACTGCTCTTCGATCATCTGCTTGACGTAGGTCTCCCATGTGTCGTTGGGGGCTTGCAGCTTCATGTTGAACACGCCGCTGCTGACGACGTAATCGACCGGCGCAAGCGTTTCCGTCGTGTCGACGAACATCACGTTAGCGAGATGGCCGTAGGTCTGCTTGGCCACGCTGAGCGCGGCGGGGGTGAAGTCGTAGCCGATGTAGCGCGCGGGGTAGCCCAACTCGGCCAAGTAACCCGCCAGTGCTCCATAGCCGCAGCCATAGTCCAGCAGGCTGAACGGCTCGTTGGGGCTGCGCACGATCTTGAGCAGTTGATCGAAGCGCACGCGCTGCGCGTCGGCGTCTTTCCAGTCAACGCCTTTGGGGTCAGCCCCGTGGGTGTTGAGCTTCTCGGTGAAGAAAGCTTGCACTCCTTTGATGGCCTGATCAAGCGGATTCATGTTGAAGGTCTCTTTCGTCTATGGTGGGCTGATGGGTAGCGCGGTGAACCGCGCGCACGACCGTATACGGGCGCGCTTTGATCTCGGTGAAGATCACTGATAGGTAGATACTCATGATGCCGAGGATGAAGATGATCAACCCGCCGAGGAACCACAGCGAAACAATCGTCGACGTCCAGCCGTCCACGCCCGCGGTGATGCCCAACAGGTATTGAAAGATGAAGACGACGATCAGCAGCCCACTCGGAATCGTGATCGCCAGCCCCAACCACGCGATCATGATGAGCGGCTTGCTGCTCATAGCGGTGACCCCGTAGATGGCCAGCCACAGCTTGCGGCTGAGCGTGTAGGAACTGCTACCCTTGTAGGTTTTCTCGATGATGATTGGGATCTGCTTGTAGCCGGTGAGTTCCCACAGGCCTTCGATGCTGAAGAGATGCTCACGGTGCTGCAAGAGATCACGCACGTAGCGGCGGCTCATCAGGCGCGTCATGAGGATGTTCTGCGGCACGTCGTACTCGCTCAAGTAGCGCACGAGCCGATAGTACAGGTCGCCCGGGATGCGCCGCCACGCGCTGCCTTGCCGCACAGCCTGCACGCTGTAGACTACGTCGGCATCAGGCTGCGTTTGCAGTGCTTGGAAGAAGTCGGGCAGGGTTTCGGGCGCTTCCTCAAGGTCGCAGTCGATCAAGAAGACCCAATCACCAGTGGCATAGGCGAGGCCGGTCATGATGGCTTTATGATGGCCAAAGTTGCGCGAGAGGTCGACGACGGTCACGCGCGGGTCGGTGTGGTGCAGCGCGAGGGCTACATCCAGCGCGTGGTCAGGTGAGCCGTCATTGACTATCACGAACTCGTACTCCGGCGTGATCGTCAAGGCTGCCGCGCGCGCCCGCTCGTAAAACTCGCGCAGGTACGGCTCAGAGTAGTAGAGCGTGGTGACGATGGAGAGTTTCATAGTGCCTCTAACGCCGCACTACCATCGTCCAATCGTACAGGTCGTAGTCGTGATAGAGAGCCACGTTGCGCGAGAGCTGGCGCTTGCAGAAGTCAAATACCTGCATTGGGTCAGGGTAGAACAGCTCAGGGCGCATATGTTCGGGATCAGAGTAACTGGTGAGCGAGTTGAAAACGATCCCGCGAGTGCTGAGCGACCACAAGCGCTCGATCATGTGTAGCATGTAGGCGTACCACTCATCATCGGGAGTGTTCAAGCGCATGCTGAACAACCCACAGCCCACCACGTAATCCGCTGGCCGCAGTTCGCTCTCGTCGGCGGTGAAGCGCACTCCGGGCAAGTGGCCGTAAGTCGCTTGCGCAGTGCTAATGGAGGATGGCGTCATGTCATAGCCGACGTAGTCCATCTCATAGCCTTGCTCGGCCAAGTAGGCGGCCAGCGCCCCCACGCCGCAGCCGTAGTCGATCACGCTGAAGCGCGGCACGTCAGGCTCGAACAGGTGCAGCAGCTGCGCGTAGCGGGCGCGCTGCGCGTCGGTATCCTTCCAGCCCACGCCTTCACCAGTTGCGCCGTGTGCCTTGATCTTGTCGTCGAAAAACTGCCGCAGTTGGTTGAGTGTGTCTTCTGGGTGGGTCATGGAACGTTCCTTCTCGGGCTTGTCAGTTCACATTCACGCGCGCATCGCGTATGATGGTGCGGTCCACTCACGTTGCTGCGATTGTAAGCCGATCCATGCCAAAAACAATTGCTATTATTCAATCGAACTACATCCCGTGGAAGGGATACTTTGATATTATACACGCCTGCGACGAGTTCATCCTGTTCGATGAAGCGCAGTACACTGACAACGATTGGCGCAATCGTAACCGCATCAAGACAGCGCAAGGCGTGCAGTGGCTGACGATCCCCGTGCGCTACAGCGGGCGCTT
The DNA here is from genome assembly GCA_034432435.1 of Anaerolineae bacterium. Classification (GTDB taxonomy): domain Bacteria; phylum Chloroflexota; class Anaerolineae; order Aggregatilineales; family Phototrophicaceae; genus JANWYT01. The sequence continues at coordinate 22,195 of DAOUBS010000084.1, read as the reverse complement.
CGGCCAGCGCATCGACGAGACTGAGATCGCGAACCCACGGTGGCACGTCAAGCATTGGAAGACGCTGCAAACGGCTTATGGTCGCGCCCCGTATTTTCGCGCTTATCGTGACCAGGTTGAGGCGCTTTACCAGCAGATGGAGGGGATCACGCGCCTCAGCGAGGTCAACATGCGCTTCCTGCGCGCGATCTGCGATCTGCTCGGCATCACAACGCCGCTCACGTGGTCAACGCAGTATCACTCGCAAGGGGTCAAAGCGGATCGCGTGTTGAGCTTATGCCTAGAGGCCGGCGCGGATGTTTACATCTCTGGGCCGTCGGCGCGGGCGTACATGGATGATGATCTGTTCGCGCGGCACGGCGTGCGGGTGATCTACAAAGACTACAGCGGCTACCCGGAGTACCCGCAGCTTTATCCGCCGTTTGAACACAGCGTGAGCGTGCTGGATGTGATCTTCCACACGGGGCCAGACGCACCATATTATGTCTTCAAAAAGCCATGAACGACGCCCAACGCCGCGATCTTGCTGACCTGCGCGCTGCTGCCCACGAGCGCAACCCAGAACAGTGCCAGTTCCTGACGAAGCGCCTGCTGGGGCAGCTTGGCTTATACGTAGCGCTTAGCGTCGTGTTGGAGCAGGTCTGGCGCTTTGTGGACATCTTCGAGAGCTACTACCCTGACGAAGGCTGGGTGCGGCGCATGCTGGTGAGCATTGCCTCATATGGGATGGCCCCCGATGACCAAGTGGCTGAGGCCGCGCTCAGCCAAGCGTTCACCGAGCCGGGCTGCGCGAACTTCCTCAAAGCGGTTTACGACCTGGTGCAGGCGATGCAGCAGAAGCACACGCCCGAGGCGCGCGTGAGTTTCATGACTAGCGCCATCGTCAACACGATTATGGCGGAGCTGGTCGAAGCGTGGTATGGGGAACGCCCTGAGGCGTGGATGTACCAGCGCGAGCATCCGGGCGACCCCGACGCACTAGAGTTGGCCTATCTGTTCTGGATGGACGCCGACACGGCTGCTCTGGACACGGCCTGCTGGCTGGAAGTGGCAGATCGCCTTGAGAAGGCGTTGATGCGCCGTTAATTTGACCGCATCTCTGCCAGATTCGCCTCTGCCGCCACCAGCGCTTCCTCAACTGTTGCCTTGACGTATGTCTTGCGCATTATGTGCGGAAGCAGCCGGCTCGCTACGTCTAGTATGATTTGGGAGCGACCATTGGGGTTGGCGAAGCAGCTGGCATGCCAGCGAGGATGTCGGATGATGCGCATGCGCGGCAGCTTGGCCATCGCTGCGATGTCGATCTTGATGACCAACTCAAGCTGCGTCAGATCGTGAACGAGGATCACCGGGTGTGATACTGTGTCCAGCATCCTCGCGCATTCTTCATAGATCTCGTAGAGCGTCGGGTAAGTTATCTCACGACCGAAGGTAACGAGGATAATCTCCTTGTTGTCGTCGTGCCAGCGGATGTCGTGGGTGTCGTAGCTCATGAAGGAAGCGCCCTTTCTGCCGTTGTTTTGTGTTGAGCATCAGCGAGCGCTTCCCCGAGTGTGTTGACAAACGCAAAGCGCTTGAGGGTGGACGGGAAGAGCTTGTAACCGAGATCCACCACCATCTTCACACGAGGCGAAGATGTGATGAAGTAGCTGAAGGCACGTCTAGGATGTGAGACAACTCGATGACTAGCTGTCCGTGTAATGTCCTTGATTTGAATCTGTGAGGTGGGGCGGATGTTTTTCAACAGATGGCAAACGTACACCGGATGTTCAACCGTATCCAGCAGAGCAGCAACCATGTCAAATTGGTTTTTCACTTCAGCGTACGTGACATCACCTTCAAGTAACGCAACAATAACTGTTCTTTCATCGTTCAGCCAAGAGACGAAATTAGACATGACAAACGCCTACCACAGCACAATGTTTGGACTAATTCGCATATGATGTTGTAATTTTTCACTGATGTCAACTCTAGTAACACCAGAAATTATAAAAAACTTGTTCAAATTAACGCAGCGTCACCCGCCATTCAGTGAGGGCGATGATCACGCCTTTATCGCTAACGAACACGACGGGCTGCACAGGCGCATCCGATGCGCCGAACGGGATCGGGTCACCGAAGCGCTCGTCGTTGTAGAACAAGCTGACGCTGCCTGATGCGAGGTCACGCTCTATGCGCAGGCGAACGACTGGGGCGTTCACGGTGCGCTGGGCGAGGAAGGTCGCCTGCCCGTTGACAACTCGATACAGGTTGATGACGTCTTGCACGACGATCTGCACGCGCAGGCCGACAGTGTCGCTGTTGGCCGTGTTTTGCAGCAGCGCCCCGAACACCAAATCCTCGGCGCTGACGGTCGTCGGGTTGAAGGTGCGCAGCGCCATCTCGACGTCCATGCGGCGGATGCGGCTGGGGGCGTTGTTCCCTAGCAGGCGGTCGAGGTCGTCGGCGGCTAGCGCCACGTTCAAGAGGTCACTCTCACCCGGGACGCCCCGCCCAAAGCGATAGCCGCCGTCAATCTGCAAGAAGTAATCGGGGTCAGGGGTAACGGTGAGCGCGTTCATCAAGTTGAAGAGGTTGACCGTGCCCGTGACGCCGTCGGGCGGCAGCGGGGTAGCGGTAGGCGGGCCGGGCGTGGGTGTGACGGTCGGCGCGGGGGTGGTCGGCGGTGGGGTAGCCGTGGCGGTCGGGGGTTCGGCTGTCTCAGTGGGTGTGTTGGGCGTGGCGCTAGGCAGCAGCGGGGTAGCAGTGGGCGGCACAGAGGTGAGGGTGGCAGTCGGCGAGGGCGGTGTGACAGTGGGCACGTCCACAAGCGCGGCCTCATCCGTGGCTTCCGTGGTCGCTTCTGTGAAAGAGGCGTCGGCTGCAACGATGCGGCTGTCAGGCGTGGCGGTGATTGTCAGCGCGATGAGCGGTGCGGCTTGGTTCAACGACGAGAGCAGCACGGCGCTGCCGACTGCCAGCACGATCACGACGGGCACGGCGATCAGCGCAAAGGTGCGGAAGCGCGACGACGCAGCAGACGGCTCAGCGTCGTCGTAGCGCGAATCCCGAAAATCCTCACGGGTGAGCGGGGGCTGCTCGGCAATGCGCGGCACGGGGTCGGCTGTCGGTGGGGCGGGGAACTCAGGCGAGCGCTCCAACACGTCGTACCAGTGACGAAACAGCCCATAGGCGGGGTGACGGTCGATGAACATGGCGCGGAACAGCTCGTTCATGCGATCCATGCGGCGGCTGCGGCGTTCGTCAGCGGTGAACACGTTCAAAAAGCTGTCGTAGGTGTCGCGCCAGCTGCGCAGCGTGCCGCTGTAGTTCTCACCCAGCAGTTTGTTCGTGACGTTCACCAAGTGGTGGAAGGTCTGCTGGACTTTAGGGTTCGGCTCGTCGGGGCGCTGCTCGATGATGCCGCGCGCCTCGCGGAACTGCACCAGCAGCTCAGCGGCGGCGGCCATCAGTTCCATCACCCACGCGCGGTAGCCGGAGAGCGTGAACCCCGCGGACTTTTCAAGGTCGGTAATGCCCTTGATTGTCTGTTCAAGTTTGAGGCCAGCGCTGCGAAAGTCGCCGTCGCTCCAATGGCGCAGCGCTACCTCCAGATCGCGGATGCTCTGCACCCCCGGGGCGAGCAGGCGCGCCTGGGCGCTGCTCTCCAATTGGCGGCGGATGCCCTCCAGATCAGGCAGACAGCCTTTGTCGATCATCTGATTAAAGAGCGCCTGCGCGCTGTTGAGTTCGCGCTTGCGTGTCGTGAACTCGTCCAGCGCGCGCAGGGCAGGGTGGCGCAGGCTGTAATCGCCGAGGGTGCGTAGCGCCGCCTCGCGCCAGAAGTCACCGTCGGACAGGCGGTTTTCGTGCACTTCCAACGCCGCTAGCAGCACGTAGCGGATGTAGAGCAGGCGCAGCGCGGCGGTGCTCGTCGTGTGAAAGACCTCGATCAAGCTGCGCGACATAGCCTTGAGGTAAGTCTCGATGGAAGGCATCTGCTGGGTGAAGTTGTCGAGGATTTCGCGTTCTTCGGCGGTGAAGCGCTTCTCAACCTCGTCGAGGATGGCTTGGGTGCGCTGGGGGTTGTTGACGGTGTTGCGCTCGACCCATTCGCGCGTGAGGATGCTCAACTCTTGCAAGCGGCGGGCGGCCTCATACTCGGCAGGGGTTTTGGCCGCTTCATAGGCTTGAATGCCGAGCCGTTCGCTGTCGCTCAGGCGGCCACGGTCAAAGGCCTCCCAGCCGTCGGCCAGCGCGCGCCCGACGGCGTTGGGGATGCTGTGGCGCTCGATGTAGGCAGCGCCTTCCAACACAACGCGCAGATGACGAAACCACGCGCTGAGGGTAGGGCTGATCGTGGCGACCAGGCGCCCCGCTTGATCGACTGATTCAAGTGCGACGTCGCGGTTGCCGCAAATGACGGCGTCGCGGTACTGCTCCCAGACGCGGTCAGCAATGGCAAGGTCTTTGACGATGCGGGCTAGCAGGTCGTCGAACAAGCGCGAGACAAACGGCGCGAGGTCCTGCTGGGTCGCTTTGAGCCACACTTGAATGTCCGTCCCGTCTGCGTTGGGGACGTAGGTCTGGCAGGCTTGTAGCCGCTCATAGAGCCGGTTGAGCAGGTACTGCACGTCGTCCCAGACAGGGTTGGTGGGGTCAACGGAGCGAGCGAGGTCAAGCGCGTGGGTGGCGTCGCGTGGGCTGGCGGTGGCCTGCCGCCCGATGACGTGCATCGCGTCCGCCAGCGCCATCGCCGCGGTCTGCGCGCGATCGAGCGAGTTGAGCGGGAGCTGGCGCGAGTCGAACTGATGCTGCAAGGCAAAGGTCTGCATCACCGGGTTGACGAGCGCGAGCTGCTCCACTACTGAACGGTAGCCGTCGCGCAGGCCGGGCAGGTCGATGTTGCCGCCTGCCAGACGGTCGAGAGTTTGCTCCACGCTGTTGAGGACGCTGCGCGGCTCGCCGGGGTTGTAGCCCTGCTTTTCAAGCTGCTGAAGCGCGAGGTTGAGGCGGTAGAGGTTGGGGCGCAGCAGCATCACATCGGGGAAGTGGGAGGAAACGCGCTCGGCCACGAGCCACTGCAAGCGATACAGTCGGTCGTCGCTGGGGGCTTCTGTCAGCAGGGCGTGGGCCGCTTGGGCCATCTGACCCTTGAACGCAGCAGCCAGCGCCTGCTGCAAGGCGGGGGTCGTGCCTGCGCTGTGCTCTTGCAGGATGTCGCAGACGTCGATCAAGAAGTTGATGAGCGCCGCCGTCTGTGACCCTGCTCGTTCGCGCAGTTGCAGCAAGAGATCGTGCGCGCGCGGCCACGAGGCGGCTTCCATGTAGATGCGCGCCGCGTCGAGGTCGGCTTCTACGGCCAGATCGCGCAGGCGATCTTGAATCACAACGCTCACCTCGCGCGCGGGCGGATAGCCCGGATCCTGCTGTAGAGCAGATTCGACCATCGTCTTGAGCGCACGCAGGTCGTTCTTGCTGAGGTCATCACGCTTGAGCCGCTCTGTGACGGTGGCGACGGCGTTGTTGCGCTCGCGCTCCAGCGGCTGGCGGAAGCTGGCAAGCTCAGCGCGCAAGGCGGCGATGCTGCCGTAGCGCAGACGGATGGCCGGGTGAAGCGCGCGGCTGATAATCTCTTGCAGCCGGCTGTGAACGCGGCGCGTGTCGTCGCCGAAATCCACGCGGAAGTCAGGCCCAGCGTCGCGCGGCACGTCAGGGCGTCGCCCGCCCGTCACAAGGTAGTAGAGAAGCTGGCCAACTTGGAAGACGTCGGTTTGACGGCTGATCCCCTGGGGCGTCATCTCGTCCCCTTCAAGGAAGATGGCGTTGCCCCAGTCGATCACCTTCAGTTGGTAGCGCTCGCGGCTCCAGAAGAGGTGCTTGGCGTCCACGTCGTTGTAGATGATGCCTTTGGCGTGGGCTGTTTCGAGCAGGTCAAGCAGCTCATCGACGATGACGAGGATTTCCAACATCGGCAGGCGCTCGCCGATGGCGTTCAACTCTTGGACGGCCTCAGCGATGACCGTGCCTTCTGCGCGCTCCATCACGATGTATTGATGCGCGACGCCGCCCACCATGAACTGCCCCTCGCCCAGCAGGGCCGTCAAGACAGGGTGACCCGCGAGGGCTTTCAAGGCGCGGCGCTCGTTGTGGATGCTGACCTCTTGCCCGGCGCGGATGGGCGGCGCGTCCAGCGCGGCGGGGCGTTTGATGACGACGGGACGATCTTGTGCCTCGATGTCCACTGCGCGCAGCGTCTCGCCGCTGCGTCCGCGTGGGTAGATGAAGTCATAACGATAGCGCTTGTCAAAGAGGCTGTCTGCCATGCCGCGTCCTGCAAAAAAGGGGTTATCTCAGACTTGTATTGTACGTCAGCAGGGGGGATGTGCAAGACAGCGCGTGGTTGGCGGGGGCGGTCGCCTCGATTCGCCCCCGCTAGTCGCGGCGCTGGCGGATGGCCAAGACGCGCGTGCCGGACGCCACGTACATGATCTGCTGCTGGGGGTTGGTCACGATGTCGCTCATGCGGTAGAGCGCGTCCTCTGGGTCGGTGCGGTAGAGCGCGATGAACGACCCTGCCAGTGAGGTCTCATAGATTGTGCCGGTGGGCGCGCTGAGGACGTAGAAGGCCGTGTCAACCGGGCTGTCGTTCAGGAAGAGGGCGTTTGTCAGCACATTCGAGATCTCCGCGCCGTCGGGGAAGCCCGCAAACGCGAACGGGTCAGGCCGACCTTGAAAGTGTTTCGTCATCAGCCCGTTGCTGTAAAGCACGTAAACCGAGCCAGCCGCCGCCCCGGCTGTGCTGATGGTGAAATCGACCGCCAGCCGCAGATCAGGCCGCACTGTGCCCGTGAAGTATTCGGACGGGACGCCGCCGTATGTGCCGCCGCTGGGCTGATAGCGCCACAGTTGGTTGCCGCCAGTGTCGAGGATGTAGAGGTTGCCGCGCCAGATGTGGATGCTGGTGGGCGTGCCCCATTTCTCCACGCCGAGCAGCTGCTGCGCCTCGCACTCGTTGATAAAGCGCGGCGGGCAGCGCAAGAGCACCCCATTCCGTCCGACAGCCACCACCACATCTAGCGTGCTGTCGTAGGCGATGTCGAGGATGTCGCCCATGAGCAGCCCTTGCACGCTGGCCCCGCGGCGCATGGCGATCAGCGGGGAGGGGGTGGAGGCGATCCCTAAGCCGTCCTGTGTGAGCTGCCAGCGGTAGACGAGGCCGTTTTGCTGGTCGAGCGCGTACATCGTCAAGCCTTGCAGCAGCAGGCGGGTGATGTTGGCGTTGGGCAGCTCGAACAGTTGAACCGGCGTGCGGCGTTCGATGTTGCGCAGGATGTCCACTACGCCGCGCCCCTCGCGTCGAATGGTCTGCAAGAGCAAGTCACCCGGTCGCAGCCGCTCGCAGTCGTCCAGTTTGAGGAAGGTCGCTTCCCATGCCGCCAGCACCCCCTGCGGGATGCTGCTGTCGATCGTGCGGGCGACGTTGGCCGCGTCGATGGCCTCACGGACGCAGGCCTCAAAGCGTGTCTCACCGATGCCGACTGTCCATGAGGCGACGACCAACACCACCACCACGATCGGCAGCGCGAACAGCGCCAGCGTTGCGACGCCGGTGCTGTAGCGGACAGCGCGTGATTCGGCGCTGCGCCCGAATAATCGCCCGAACAGATTGGCGATGCGGGTGAGCATCGTCCCTAACAGGCGCGCGACCGCTGCTAGGACGCGCGCGGGTGGGCTTGGCCGGCGCGGCGGCGTGGTGGGGAGGGGCGGCGCAGCCGCATCAGGCGCGGTGGCAGCGCTGCGCTGCGTCTGCATCTCCGCGGCAATCGCTTTGCTCGACTCGCCTGCGATAACTGGGATCGGGGCTGTTTCCTCCGCTTTGACGAACTCGATCATCATCGCTTGTGTCTGGCCAGTGACGAGCAGGCGATATTCCTCAATCGCCGCTTGAATGTCGGGGGCGCTGAGGGCTGTTTTGACGTTTTCGAGGCGCTGTTCGGCAATGGCCGCGTCGACGAGCAGCAGGCGCGTGCCCGCTGCCACTTGAAAGCGCTTCATCTCCACTTCTGGGATAGGGCGCACGCCCAATGGCGGCTGGAAGAGCGCTTCCTCATCGCTGAGCGCCTCCGGCAGCGTCGTGAGTGTGAGGCCGTTCTTCAAGGCGAGGGCGGCTGCTCCCGTCCGTGCAGTGAACAGTTCATCGCCGCGCAGCACGGCTACGATGATGTTCGCTTCATAGTATCTGCGCCCGCTGGCGTTGTGCTCGTAAAGGTTCGCGTTGAGGGTGTTGAACACGTCGCGCAGCGCGGAGGTCACGCTGCCGGTCGTGCTGAAGTAGCGCTCAGCGGCCATGACAGCCATCTGCTCATAGAAGCTGACGGGGGCGTTGGCCCCGCTCGGCAGGACGAGCGCAAAGAAGGTGTCTTGTTCGCGGCCACGCGCCGCTTTCTTGGGGGCGATCTCACACAACGCGCCGGGTGGGTTGGTCTTGATGGTGCGCCCGCCCGCGATGAAGATGTGCCCGACGAGGGCTTCTAACTCAACAGCCATGCCCGTGTTCTCATCCTTTCCTCTCGATGATTGTACATGAGACTATCCAAACGAGCCTACGGGCATTACAGAAATGCAATCAAATGCCCCCACACCTAACAAGTGCGTGGGGGCAAGAGGCATGGCGTCAGCTGCCTAACAGCGGAGGGACGAGCGTTGGCACAATTGGCGGGACTTCAACGGGTGGCACTTGAACGGGCGGGACTTCAACGGGTGGCACTTGAACCGGTGGCACTTCGACCGGCGGCACTGGCACAGCAGGTACGACAACAGTCGGCACAACGACCGCTGGCACGACAACCGTTGGAACTTGAACTGCTGGCACGACAGCTGTCACAGACAGCGGGTTGACGTTCACATCTGCGTTGACGCCTCCAGAGCCTGCGGTCACGGTGGCGTCGATGCCGCTGCCGCCTAGATCGACGTTGCCATCCACCGCTACCGTGATGAAGCCGATGCCTTCCGCGTTCAGCGCAACGAGGGGCGTATCATCGCTCAAGTTGGCGTCAACGGTGAGGTCTAGGCTCAGCTCGTCCAAGAGGCTGTTCGCAATCTCTAGCAGGAACTCACCTTCTGGCAGGGTGAAGTTCAGCGCGGCGGACAGGTCTAGCTGAAGCGCGTTGAGGATGCGGTTCGTCAGCGGGTCGCGCACGATGAGCGTGATGCGGCTGCCGCCTGATGACGACGTGCCGCGACGAACCGGCGCAATCTGGATCGGCTGGCCAGTGGAAGTCAGGGCGAAGACGCTGCGACCGTTGGGCGCGAGGGTGACTTGCTGCGACCGTGCAGGAGCTGCGTTGACCACGCTGTCACACTCCAAGCGGAGCTGAAGCCAGTAGAACTGAAGCGGGAACTCTTGGCTCATTGTGAAGTTGGTCGTCAAGCGGTACTGCTCTGTGCCCGGCGGCAGGTACAAATCCTGCCCGAAGGCGGGCAGCTCCAGCGTGTCGACGAGGCGAGGACGCGCGCCGGAGATGTCCTCTACGATGATGTTCGGGCCGATCTCCATCGTGTCGTTGCGGATGAAGAGCACGGTGACGCACTCAGGATGCGCCGCGAAGGTGTACACGTGCGAACGTGTCTCCAGAGAGACGCTCTCCAGCATTAGTTCGCCAGCGCCAAGCGCATCTGACGGGTCGCTGGACTGCGCAGCGCTGAAGTAGGCCGCGCTCACCAGCAGGGCAGACGCTGCTAGACCCAGACACAAAGGACGCGAAAACTTGAGCAAATTCATAAATATGTTCCTCTTGCTTAAAATTTCTTTGTGACGAGACAGCTTGATCATTGAAGTAAAGCTGTGTTGTTTTTGCAGCGCAGGCGGATCGCTAACAAAACACGATCCGCCGAGCAGCTTTTGTTATTCAGTTCTAAATTGCGCTTGTAAAATGAATAGTTGATGAGTTAACAATAATTTTAAAATAAGCAAAAAATTAACGCAGGTCAAAATTTTTGCAAAAATTTTATCATTAAATGGAATCTCATCTAAACCGCAACGCCCACCTTTCAAAGTGGGCGTTGTGAACTGTTTGAAGGGGTGTCGTTCAGAATCAGACGGGGGCCAAGCGCTGGCGGTTCAGCTGCTTGACGCGCTGCAAGGCGAGCGCGCGCAAGTCCTCTACAGCGTCGGATTCGTCGGTGATCTCGATGCCGAGCAAGGTCTCGATTGTGTCTTCCATCGTGAGGATGCCCGCTGTGCCGCCATATTCGTCGATTACGAGGAAGATGTGCTGCTTCTCGGCGACAAAGCGCTCCAGCGCCGCAGCAAGGCTGACCGTTTCGGTGATGACGCTGATCTCTTTGCGCAGCGCTTTGAGCGGCGTCTGGTGCTGGTCGTCGGCGGTCACAGTGAGGATGTCGTGGCGCAGCACGTAGCCCGTCACGTTGTCGATGTCATCGGCGTAAACCGGGATGCGCGAGTATGGCAGGGCGTGATGTTTTTTCAACACCTCACCGGCGGTCATCGTCTCAGGGAAGGCGAGCACGACCGTGCGCGGCGTCATGACATCGCCCACAGTCACCAGCTCTAGTTGAAGCAGGTTGCGCAGCATACGGCTCTCGCGCGCTTGAAGCGTGCCCTCTTGCTCGCCGATGTTGGCCAGCGTCGTCAGCTCGACGCGGGTAACGGTGGGCTGTTCGTGTTCAGGGCGCAGCCGCTCCCCGAGCAGATGGAAGATCCACACGAAGGGGTAGAGCACGAACACGAGCACCTGCACGGCGTAGGCGGTGAAGGGCATGAGCGCTTTCCAGTAGGTCGCGCCCAGCGTCTTGGGGATGATCTCGGTCAGCACGAGGATCAGCAGCGTCAGCACCGCCGAGATCACACCGACATACTGCGAGCCGAAGATGCCGGCGGCTTCTGCGCCTGCGCCCGCCGCGCCGACGGTGTGCGCAATGGTGTTGAGCGTCAAAATCGCCGAGATGGGGCGCTCGACGTTGAGCTTGTGCCGCAGCATCAAGAGCGCGGCGGCCAGGCCGTCTTGGGCCTTAGTCTCGATGTAAGAGCGAGACGAAGACAGGAGCGATGCTTCTAGCAGCGAGCAAACGAACGAGGAGACAAGCGCAAAACTGACGTAAAACAGGAGCATGGTCCAACTGCCGCCCATCATGTCGCCGCTGGGAATAGGAGCCGCAGCGACAATGATGGGCATCGGACTGGGTATCATGGGGTACATCCTCTAAGTTGTCGGGTTGATAGCTTCTATACTAAATCAAAGTCTGAGGTGTGTCTAGCAAGGGTGAAGATTGGTTGAAAGATTTAACGCGCACTTTACGCGGGCTTTTAGCCCTCTGGTTTCTCATTGTGTATTTTCTCACAACTAATTTTTTGTTCACCCTTGACAACTTCTTGACAAAGCATTATTCTGTCTATAAATAAATTTCTTGGAAAACTTTTTTACAGACGCCCGCACAGCAGCGGGCGTTTTTCATTGTTGTGGTTTTTCACTACTCTTGCGCGCCATCTTCTATTATTCTGCTGTACGTTGAAGGTCAATGATTGCTAGTTGTACGGAGTTGTGCTTATGAGGCTGCGCCCTCTTGTGTTTGGAGCGGGGATGTTCGTTCTGCTGATGCTGACCAGCCTGTTCACGATCAGCGCTCAGCAGGCGGCCCCGCTGACGGCGTTCGCCACGAATACCCCGCTGCCCGGCCTAGAGCCGCCCGCTGCGCCAACGCCCCTGCCGAGTGTGCCGGCTGTGTCGCAGCCGCTGGCCGTGTTTGAGCCGCCCGAGTGCCGTTACGTTGAAGGCCAATCAGCCAGCGAGGCCTGCCTAGAGATCATTGCCAACACCCCACCGCCGGAGTTTCAGCGCGTGCCTTACGATCATTTCACGCTCGAAAACTACAGCTTCTGGCGCGTCGGCCCGGAGCCAGTAACGACGTTTGACGGGCCGGGCGGCAGCCCGATTGGCCAGATCGGGCAGGGGTTCAACTTCGTCCGCGCGGTGAACGAGGTGGACGGCTGGATCCAAGCAGAAAGCGGCGGCTGGATCAGCAAACAGGACGCCAGCCTGCGCCGACCGTCGTACTTTCGTGGGGTGCTGCTGCCAGAGGGGTGGAATCAGCCGTTCGCGTGGGTGTTAGACACAACCGGCATCTGGGCGTCGACACGCCCGGGCGGCCCGCCGGATTCGTCTAGTGGGCTTGTGCCGCTGCACTATCAGATGTTCAACATCTTCGCGGAAGAGATGGGCGAGGACGGTTGGCTCTACTACAAGCTGGGGCCGAATCAGTGGGTGAAGCAGGTTTATCTGTCGGTTATCAAGCCGGTGGCGCGCCCGGAAGGGGTGAGCGGTCGATGGGTGGCAATTGATCTGTTCGAGCAGTCGCTGGTGGCTTATGAAGACGATCGCCCGGTGTTCGCCACGCTCATCAGCACCGGGCTGCCCGGAACAGAGACGCGCGAGGGCTTGTTCCAAGTGTGGGCGCGGCTGGCGCGCGACACGATGTCAGGGTTTGCGGGCGCGCCCAACGCCTACGCGCTGCAAAGCGTGCCGTGGGTGCAGTACTTCGACGGCGACATCAGCCTACACGGGACGTACTGGCACGACTTCTTCGGGTATCGCCGCAGCCGCGGGTGCGTCAACCTGACGATCAGCGATGCGCGCTGGGTCTATCAGTTCCTTGAGGGCATGGGCGAGAAAAACGAGCGCGGCGTGGTCCCGAACTGGGTGTACGTCTACAGCACGGGTGAGTACCGCCGCGGTTGAGATCGCCCGCTGTGTATATGCACTAGACAACGCGCGCCCTTGTAGCTTCCAGACTGGCAGGGGCGCGTTCTTCTGCGATAATAGCATGTGGAATATCAATGACTTTTCACTCATTCGTCAGTATGGATGATGCCCCTATGACTGTGATCTCTGCCGCTAACAACCTGTCGATTGATCTGTCTGCAGGGAGGTGGCGGTTGTATCTGGATGGCAGCCGCGAGGTCGTGCTGGCCGAGGCAACCACAAGTGGCTTCAAGTACGATCCAGTGTTTGCGAAGGCGCGCCTGCTGCCGCCTGATGGAATCACCACAAAGGTGATCGAACAAGTTGTGCTGGGGTGGCAGAAATCGGATGAGTGCTGGCATCTGGGGTTGTTGTTGGCCCCGTCGTTGGCGGATCCACGCGGCAGCCGCTGGTGCGAGCTGGCGCGCTGGCCTGACCCCGATCAAACCTTGTTCGTCGACCAGGCGCAAGAGGCCGGGGAGCGCGCGGCGCTGCTGTTGGATGTGCCGTTTCATTTCATCCAGCCAGAGCCGATTACCCCACCAGCCCCCCCGCGCCCGCTGCCCGATCTGCCGCTGACGGTGGGCGCGTGGCAGCTCGTCTCTGCGGGGTCATACGCCGGGCAAACGCTGCAAGCGGGGCAGATGGCGCTAGTACGCACCCCGCAGTGGCAGCGCGCGGTGCGGCGTCGGTGGCTGTCGCGGGTGTTCTGGGCGGTGGTTTACTTAGCGGTGTCGATGTTGACGCTGACGAGTGACATCAACTTACCCAACGCGGGCACACTCATCCCTAACCCGCACATGCTGCCCTATCTTGGCCTGCTCATCAGCGCTGGGCTGGTCGTGTATGGCTTCATTGAGCGGTGGCGGGCGCTGAACAGCGTGTGTGTGGTGACGTTTGATGGGCGGGGCGCGAAAGGCTTTAATCGCGCTGGCGTGTTGTGGGAAGTGCCGACGGCAGATGCACGCTCACTGTACGTGTCGGAGGTGTTCAAGAACGCGCAGCGACGGGTGGTCGAACATGGTGAACTCAACATCCACCTCGGCGGCGGTGTCTTCCGCCGCGTGATGCAGCAGGAGGCCGTCCTCAGCAATCATGTTGCCCAACCGCCGAGCGATTGGCAGCCCCCCCGCACAGATCAGGTTGTGCCGTTGACGCGCGACCACTACGCGACAGACCTGCAAGCGGTGGCCTTGCACATCGGCGAACGGCTCGGCGTGGCGGTCTGGTCAGATGTGCGCGCCAGCGGCTGGTTCGATCAGTTCCTGCGGATGCGCTGATTTGCGCTATACTGATGACGTAGCAATCAGAGACGCGAGAGTGACACGACATGGGCAAATCTGGACGCGGCCCCGCGGGCAGCGGCGGCAGCCCCAACCTTGAAGAGCTGTATCACATGGCGGTAGACGCCGCCAAAAAAGGCCAGCGTCAAGGCGCGCGGGTAATGTTCCGCCAAATTTTGGAGCAAGATCGGCGCAACGTGCGGGCGATGATGTACCTCGCCAAGCTCGCGCCGACTGAAAAAGAGCGCGTCGCATGGCTGGAGAAAGTGTTAGAAATCCGCCCCGGCTATGAACCCGCCGAAGAGATGCTGGCGAAGGTCAACTATAACCAAACAGCTGAGCGGAACCGCCGTCTGTTTCGCTTAGGGATTGGCGCTTATGTGCTGGTGGTGGTGCTCATCACTGTGTTGATTATCGTCTCTGCGGCGACCCTCACGGTCTAGCCGCTGACGGTTGATGACGTTCCTCAACCCGCTGGGGTTGGCGCTGGCGGCGCTGGCGATCCCGATCCTGCTGCTGTACATGCTGCGGCTGCGCCGCCGTGAGGCGCTCGTCAGCAGCCATTTCCTCTGGCAGCGCGCCCTCAAAGATTACGCGGCGAACACCCCGTGGCAGCGGCTGCGGCGGCATTTGCTGCTGCTGCTTCAGCTTTTGGTGCTGGCGCTGATAGTGGTAGCGCTGGCCCGGCCGGCCATCCCAACGGGCGCGCCGTCGCTGGGGCGCGTAGTCGTGCTGCTGGATGCGTCCGCTAGCATGCAAACAGTGGAGGCGGACGGCCAAACGCGCTGGGCGCTCGCGCTGGATCAGGCGCGCCGACTGGTGAGCGAGTTGGGCGTGAGCGATGAGATGCTGCTGCTGCGCGTCGCCCAAACGGTGGACGTGCTGAGCGACTTCACCGCCGACCGTACGCGCCTGTTGAACGCCCTATCTGCTGCTGAGGTTGGCGCTGGCTTGGCTGACTGGGAGACGGCCTTCACGACGGCGGTGGCCTCAGCCAGCGCACAGCCCGACACGCGCATCATCATCTTGAGCGACGGCAGCGGCGGCCAACTGTCGGAGGTGGTGCTGCCCGCCACTGTGACGCAGCCGCGTTTGATCCTCGTCGGTCAGCGCCGTGACAACGTGGCGCTGGCGACGCTGGCGATCCGCGATGAGCCAGCGGGCGGGCGGCAGATCTTCGCGCAGGTTGTCAACCACGGCGCGCAGCCGGTCACGTTCGCGCTGACGCTGCGGCTCGACGGTGTGCTGTGGCGCAGCCAAGAGGCCACTATCGACGCGGAAGCGCTGCGCAGCTTCACGCTAAGTGTCGCCCAGCCCTTCGAAACAGCGCAGGCCTCGTTGGTCGTCCCGCCAGAGCAGGACGCGCTCGCGCTGGACAACGTGGCTTTTGCTGTGGCCCCGCTGCGCCAGTCGCGCCGCGTGCTGCTCGTCAGCGCGCAGCCGTTCAGCTTCCTTGAGCGCATATTGAGCGTCTTGCCCGGCGTGCAGCTCGTGCAGGGCGACCCCGCGCGGGCGACGCTGCCGGCCGAGCGCTACGATGCCTACGTGTTTGAGGGCTATCTGCCTGCGGCGCTGCCCGATGCTGATCTGCTGCTGGTCGATCCGCCGCGCAGCGCCGAGCTGTTCACGCGCGAGCGCGTGCTGGATCTGCCGCGTGGGGTGCAGGTAGCGCAGCCCGATCACCCGCTGCTGCCGTTTGTTGACTTGAGCGCGCTTAACCTGCGCCAGTTGGCGGTGATCCGCAGTGAAGCACTGCGCCCCGTGGTGACGATGGGCGGCGAGGCACTGCTGCTAGCGGGCGAGCGTGGCACGCAGCAGATCGCGCTGCTGCCGTTCGCCCTCAGCGATAGCGACCTGCCGCTGCAAATCGCCTTCCCGATCTTGATGGCCAACCTCTTGGAGTGGTTCACGCCGCAGACGCAGCTCGTCAGCGCGGGCAGCTTGCTGCCCGGCGATCTGCTGCCGATTGCGCCGCCGCTGGCCGCAACGTCGCTGCGCGTGGTTGACCCGCTCTCGTCCAGCGTCATGCTCCCCCCCGATGGCCTGTATATGACGACGCTTCCCGGTTTGCATCGCGTGGAGGCGTATCAAGGGGAGACGCTGCTCGCCAGCCAGTGGGTGGCGGTTAACCTGTTCGATCTTGAGAGTCAGATTGCGCCGTCTGGTGGTCTCGTCTTAAGCGGCACGCCAACTGCCCCGACGGCTGAGGAGGCCTTGAGCTTGCAGGATGTGACACCGTGGGTGGCGTTGCTGGCGCTGCTGGTGCTGTTGATCGAGTGGGGGGTGTATCATCGACAGACGCGGCTACGGCGTGCTTAGCGTGGGCTGATCGTCAGGGTGGTGTCGTAGCGCGTGTCAACGAGCAACGGGGTAATGTCGGCACGCAGTGTGATCGTTTGGCCTGCGGTCAGCGCGTTGTGTTGATCCAAGACGCGATAGCCGACTACTTGCTGATCGGTTGTGAAGAGTGTGACGACTGCCTGCCACGGTTGGGAATAGTCCTCATCAGCGCGCAGGGTGGCTTCGTAGCGATAGAGGCCGTAGCCGATGGACTGAGGAATGTAAAAGCCGTTCTCAGCTAAAACAGTAAGCGGGGGCGGCGTCTGGCTGCTCTCGCGCAGAGTGAGCACGTCAACTGCTGCGCGCTCATCCGCGGCGTTGGGGAAGATCGCGCGATACGGCGCAAAACCGCCGGCTGGGATGACGCGCTGCTCAGGAGTGATCGTCTGGCTGCTGCTGCCGATGCTCAGGCGCAGGCGAACATTCTCGATGGCTTGTAGGCCGGTGTTGATTGCCCGACCAATGCAAACGAGGCCGCGCTGCGCTTGACGGAAGCAGACGGCCGGTGAGGGAATGACGCCTGTGCTGTTGGCTTGGGGCAGCGCCAAAACTGGCGTGGAGGTAAACACGGGACGCGGGGTGAAGGGGCTGGGGAAAGCTTCGGCATATGGCAGAGGCATTCTGATCGTCGCCAAGAGCGGCGCGCTGGCTGCGTCGTCCATCATCGGCAAGCTGACAGGGCGCGTGCTGCATCCCCATAGCAGCAGGAGCGTGCACACGATAAGCAGCAGCGATGTTATTTGCAGGAAGATGGTCATGAAGTAGTTTGGGCTCTTGTATCAGCCTAAAGCTAGCTTCAACCATTATAATCGTCACTGCGTGGGGATGCTACTCTATCCAAGGCAAGTTTAGGGAATGTTACAACATGCAAACGCTGACACACTTAGCACAACAAGTTGGAGACCGTTTGATCGAGCGAAATTGGTGGATCGGCGGGGCAGAGAGCTGCACCGGCGGGTTGCTGCTCAGCACGTTGACGGATGTTTCTGGCAGCAGCCGCTACGTGGCGGGCGGCATCGTCAGCTACAGCAACGCGCTTAAGCAGTCCCTGTTGGGCGTTTCAGAAGACACACTGCTAACATATGGCGCAGTGAGTGAACCAACGGCGCGCGAGATGGCGCTGGGGGCGCTGCATCGGCTCAACGTCGATGTAGCGCTCAGCGTAACAGGGATTGCTGGCCCAAGCGGTGGCACACCGGAGAAGCCGGTCGGGCTAGTGTACATCGGCACGGCATTACGAGAATCTAACAAAGAACAGGTCGTCGTGCGTCGCTACCAGTGGCAAGGCACGCGCGAGCAGAACAAACTCGACAGCGTGCGGGCTGCGCTAGCGCTGATCTTAGAACTGTTGCCAGCTCATCCCAATTTGGTATAGTTGGAGTAATACCATGCAGACAATTCATTTACTCGTGAAGAGCACAGAGCTGCTGCCTATTGAAGAACTGTATGAACTCACTGCTAATGATGTTATCAACACGAACATAAAAAACGATCGGGCTGTTGAGCATGAAGTCGTGTGGCCGCAGGTGCGCGTGCGCCTGCGCCTGCGCGAGGCGGCAGCCGCGCAAGCCCTGCTCGCAGAGGTTCAGACATTTGCGCAAGCCGCGCTGGGCAGCCGCGTTGACGCCAAAACGCGTAAGAACCTGCGCCGCGTCGCGCTGGCCGACACGGTGATTGACGTGGAGATCGACCCGGAGCCAGACACCGCCAACAAAGCGCGCGATCTGGTGTTGGGGGTGTTGGCCTACTACCCCGACAGCCTGCTGTGGGATGGCTGCGCGCTCTACAACGAAAACGCCAAACGCTTCATCGGCGCGAAGGATGCGCCCGTGAAGTTCTTCCCGGATTTGACTCCAGCGGATAGCGCCGAGGCGCTTCAGCGCAAAGAGCGCTCACTGGCTGTGCTGCGGCGCGAGAAAGTGCCCTTCATCGCCCATTTGCCTGTGATCGCCGACAGCGCGCAAGCGACCCCGCCGACGCTTGATCAAATCGTGGAGCGGTTGGTTGCGCTGGTCACGATCGCAGAGCGCGCCGAGGGGGCGACGCTGGCCGAGTATGAGATGGCGCTGGCCGCGCGCGGGGCCTCAGCTGCTGCCACGCCTGATGAGATCGCCTACGCGCGCAGCGACACCCCCATTGAGCAAGACACAATCAAGTTTAGTCAGCGCTTTGAGAGCGCTTGGGTGCTGGCGTGGGCGTTAGGCCTCGTCGAGACGCTCAAACGTCCGGACGACTTTTGCCAGGCGGAGGCGCTGTGCGAGTGGGCAGCGGCTGGCGTGAACCCCCTAAAGCGTAGGGCTAGGCTGCGCCCGTTGAGTGCTATACTCGATATGGCTGATCTGCACTATCGCTATCATTGGGCGGTCAACGATGCCGAGCTGTATGGGGCGCGAATCCCTGCACAGCTCATCCCGGCGGTGGTTTACGAACGTCACTACGCGCTCAATTGGTTGGTTAGCGGTTCAGCGTGGGATACCGTATCGACCGACACCTGACAGAAAGGTGCACCTCATGAGTCGCATTCGTCGCCTAGCCCCCACCACTTGTCCCAACTGCGGCGCGCAAAATACGCTGTTCATCGACGTGCAGCGCCAGCTCACCTGTCGGCTGTGTGGGCATCAAGTGGGGCAGAAAGAGGAATCACCTGTGCCCGTCGTGGACCCTCCAAAGTCCGCTGCAGCGCTGCCGCCGTCTGAACTGCGTCGGCGGTATCCTGTGAGCTACAAACTGATCTACCCCGATGAAGTGGAGCCATGGGCGAAGGCAGCCTACTATACTGGTCTGGAATGTGTGGAGCGCGGCCAATACGATGAAGCGATCCGCGCGTTTCGCCGCGCTTTGGAAAGCCAGCCAGATTTAATTGATGCCCACCTGTGGCTGGGACGTCTGTTGATAGATCCTGAGCCTAAGCGCCAGCATTACAGTGCAGTGCTGTTGAGCATCCCCTACCACGCGGAGGCGATCCGCGAGCTGATGGTTCTCAAAGGAGAACTCAGCCCAGAAGAATCGGAACGCATTCAACGCGGTGGAGGGAAAGTCACCACAGCCCAAGTGCCCGTGATGGCCGTCGTCAAAACGCAGGAGTGCCCCGTGTGTGGTGGCGAGATGCGCGCCCAACACGATGGGCGCATTGTCTGTCAGTACTGCGGCTATCAGCGCAAGATCACGCTGAGCGGTGACCGCAGCGCAAAGTCGTATATGATAGAGATGCTGCGGCGGCGTGGGCAGAAGGTGCGCTGGCAAGTGGGCAAGCGCTTGCTGCACTGCAAGAACTGCGGCGCAGAGACGCTGCTCCAGCCGCAGACGCTGACAGCGCGCTGTCCATTTTGTGGCTCGGGCGCTGTCGTTGAGGCCGATGCGCTGCGCTCGTTCGTCCAACCAGATGGCGTTGTGCTCTTCCAAGTGACGCCAACCGAAGCTCAGCAAGCGCTAGATGCCGCGCTCAACAGCCGGGCGGAACGCATCAAGGGCCTGTTCGTCAACAATCGCGTTGCGTCCACTGCCATGACGCCAGTTTACTTGCCGTTCTGGCTGTTTGATTTTGAAGTACAAGTCAACCTCTCCATCGAGGATCGACGGTCGGCGATCTATATTGAGTCGTTAGCAGATGTATACCGTCGTGAGCAATACTCAGACGCTGTCTTCAACGTTGCAGTCTGCGGGGTGGAATCGCCGCCACGCGCGCTGACGGATCGGTTAAAGAACTTCCTTTTAGAGCAGATGCGCCCGTATCAACATGAGCTGCTGGCAGGGGCCACTGCTGAGCTGTATACCCTCGACTTTGAACAGGCGTCTTTGCTGGCGCGTCATCGCGTGAGCGCGCAGATGCGCCAGCGCTACGACCACGGCACGCGCGATAACATCAGGACGAACGTTCAAAGCTTGGTGCAGTCGATTCAGTTCCGCTTGGCGCTGCTGCCAGTGTACGTCGTGACGGTTATCGAGCAAGACGGCGACTATCGCAGCGCGCTCATCCACGGGCAGACGGGGCAGGTCGTGTTGGGGGTCGCGCAGCGCCCACGCCGCTGACTGCTATCGTTAGTAACTTGTGACGCCTTTCACGTTGGTTACTGTTTTCACAGGCTGCAAGTGTGTGTAACATTAAAGAATGTTTGAGCGTGCCACGACAAGGGTTGTAGTATGTGTAATGTGGTCAATCGGTGTTCGCATAAGCGGCTGGCTGAGCGGACACACGAATTCGTGCTGACGGAAGCTTCCATCCCAGCGCTAGATGAGTTGTTCAATTCTGTAGATGGCCTCATGCACGACACGCTCTACCCGTGTACGATTTACCTGCTGATTGACAGCAGCGTTGGCACACCGCCTGTAGGCTATTGTTTGACACGCATCCGCGCGCTGGCGAAGAAGTACCCTAGACGCGCGGCGGGCCGCATCGCGTTTGTCCTGCGGCCTCAAAGCCCGTTCATCCGTATGTTCGACATCCTCATGCGACAGTATGGGGAAGTGCGCTTCTTTGAACCCTCACAGCGCGCTGAAGCAGTTGAGTGGCTGCTGCGCTGCTAGCCTTTTGCAAACACAGCAGCCCGCCACGATGGGCGAGCTGCTGACAAATCTCTGATGTAGAGATCTATTCGCTATCGATTAGCGCTGCGACGAAGTCGATCTCAAGCGCTACGTCGTCGGTGATGTTGGAGACGCCCGGCACCTGCGGGATGCGCAGGCCGAAGTCCGCCCAGCGCACGACGACACTCGCGCTGCCGATGAGCGTTTGCGGGTCGGTGAGCGTGGCCGTCGCCTCAAAGGTGACGCTGCGCGTGGTCTCGACAATGCGCAGATCGCCTGTGATGGTGAACGTGACCGGCTCGCCGATGGCGACGTTCACGGCGTCTAAACCACCGAGCGCGGTCGGCGTGAAAGTGATGAACTCGTAGGCGTCTTGGGCGCTGCGCAGGATTTCGCTGCGGATGGCTTGATTGCGGAAGATGTTGTCAGTCTCAAGGGTGCGCGCGTTGACGACGATTTGACCGACTTGCGAAGCAGCAGGGTTGTTCACGTCCACGATGAGATCACCGCCCACTTGGTTCGTGATGCCGATCACGTCGATGCGCTGGCCGCGCAGATCCTCTTGGAGGATGAAGCGGGCTTCAGACTGCGCGGGGTCGATGCGAAACAGGCCGCGATTGTAGCCGATGGCGCGGTTGCCCTCGAAGTCGATCAAGTCCGCGGTGAACTCAATCGTCAGTGTTACGTCGTCGGTAATGTTGGAGACGCCTGGCACTTGTGGGATGCGCAGGCCGAAATCGGCCCAGCGCACGACGACGCTTGCCGTGCCGGTCAGCGTCAAGTCATCTAGCACAACCAGCTCGGCGTCGAAGGTGACACTGCGCGTCGTATCGACGATTTTGAGGTCGCCGGTGATCTGCGCGGTAATGGGGGTGTTGGTCAGCGCTTCGGCGTCCTCCAGCCCAGCGAGGCTAGTCGGGGTGAAGGTGATGAACTCGTAGGCGTCTTGGGCGCTGCGCAAGATTTCGCTGCGGATGGCTTGGTTGCGGAAGTTGTTGTCAGTCTCAAGGGTGCGCGCGTTGACGACGATCTGTCCCACGACTGAATCGGGTGGGCTGGCGAAGTCGACGATTATGTCCCCTGCCACTTGGTTGGTGACGCCGATCACGTCGATGCGCTGGCCGCGCAGGTCTTCTTGCAAGATGAACAAGACGCGCGACGATTCGGGGTTGATGCGGTAGAGGCCGCGCGTGATGTCGATGCCCCTCGGCTCAGGGGTGGGTTCAGCGGTCACCTCTGGCTCAGGCTGCATTTGATCCAGCCCGGCGGGGATCTTAGCGAAAATTGGCAGCATGCTCGTTTCGGTCG
>DAOUBS010000083.1:0-47177 GCA_034432435.1 Anaerolineae bacterium | reverse complement strand
GTGGCTGGTGTTCATCGTAACAACGAAAGAGGCGGCTCAGCAGGCCGCCTCTCTGCTCGCCTCTACAGGACTGGGGCATGCGGGGCGCGCGGGATGTACTGCCCGTCACCGTTCTTGGCGTGGTAAGCGTTCCCATCGACGATGAGCCGCCCGCGCTGGTAGACCTTAATCGGCTTGCCTTTGACAGTCATCCCCTCGTAGATGTTGTAATCCGAGCGCATGTGATGCGTGCTAGCGCTGATCGTGTGCAGCAGGTTCGGGTCCCACACGGCAATGTCCGCATCTGAGCCGACGCTGAGCGTGCCCTTGCGCGGGTACATGCCGAAGATCTTGGCGGGGTTCGTGCAGTTCAGCTCAACAAAACGCTGCGGGCTGATGCGACCGCCGTTGACCCCAGCGTCCCACATCACCATCAGCCGATCCTCAAGGCCGGGCAGGCCGTTAGGCGTCTTCGAGAAGTTGCCGATGCCCTGTTCCTTGCCCGGGCGGCGGTAGCTCGGGTCTTGGCGCTCGAACTCCGTCCACGGTTTGCCGGTCTTGCGCCACTCATCGACTGGTCCCTTGCCGCCCTCAAACCAGTAGTTGCAGTGATCCGTGCTGACCACTTGCAGCGTGCCGTCGCGTACCGCTTTCCACAGTACCTCTTGATCATGCTTGCTGCGGATCGGCGGCGAACAAACAAACTTTAACCCCTGATAGCCGGGCTGAGCGAGATGCTCATCGACCGTCAGGAAGAAATACTGCACACAGGTTTCGCCCATAACGGGGTAGCCGAGCTGCCGTCCACGCCGCAGCGCCTCTACGGCTGGCTCGCACGTCATATGAACGACGTACAGCGGGCAGCCGGTCATCCCTGCTAGCGTCACCGCGCGGTTGGTGGCCTCGCCTTCGATCTCTGGCGGACGGCTGGCAGCGTGATATTTCGGTTCCACCTTGCCTGCTGCCAGCAGCGCCGGCGTGAGCGAGGCCTCTACGTCGCCGTTCTCAGCGTGTACCATGACGATCATGCCGGCGTCGGCAGCGACGCGCATCGTCTTGTAGAGCGTGGCATCGTCGATCTGGAACACGTTCTTGTAGGCCATGAACAGCTTCAGACTAGTGACGCCCTCATCGCGCAGCGTCGGAATTTCCTCCAACACCGCGTCGTTGAGATCAGTCACAGCCATGTGGAAGCCGTAGTCGATGTTGGCAATGGCGGCCTTCTTGCGCCAGTAGTTCAAGCCGTCGTGCAGCGTGCCGCCCTTGGGCTGGATCACAAAGTCGATGTGCATCGTCGTCCCACCGAAGGCGCAAGCGCGATGCCCCGTCTCGAAATCGTCGTTGCTTGTGGTGTTGCCAAAACCTTCTAGATCAAGGTGCGTGTGGACGTCGATGCCGCCGGGCATGACGTACTTGCCCTCACAGTCCACCACCTCATGACCATCAACCGGAATATCCAGCCCGATGAGCGTGATCACCTCTCCTTCGACGAGCACATCGGCCTTGACCATCTCGCTGGCTGTGATAATCGTGCCCCCCTTGAACAGAATACCCATGCCGTCCTCCTCCAAATTAAGTTAAGTAGTTAAGGAAATACCTTTATGCCATCGCCTTCTCACGTTGGAAGTGCGGCATCACATGCTCAGCGTATTCCGCGAGGATGCGCTCCTCCTCCCCGCACATCAGATAGATGTTGAACTGCGTCACGCCGACGGCTTCGAGCTGCTTGATCTTCTCCACGTGCTCTTCCGCTGTTCCGAGCACGGCGAAGCTGTCCACGATGTCATCTTTGATGAAGTCGAGGTGATCAGCGTCTTTGTCTGCGTGGTGGCGATAATCGTAGCCCTTGCGCCCTTCGATGTAGGCGGTCAAGCTGGCGGGGATCGTCGGATCGTCCTTGCCGTACTTTTCCACAATGTCGGCCACGTGGTTCCCGACCATCGCAGGGAACCAGCGCGTTTGTATGCGGCCTTTTGCTCGGTCACCCACCCAAACCGGCGCAGCCGACATAATCTGGTATTTGCTCATGTCGCGGCCTTTGGCTTTGCCTGCGGCAATCGCTTGATCGCTGAACCACTTCACTAGGGCGGGTTCCGCCAGTTGAATCACCAATCCATCGCCGTACTCGCCCGCGCCAGCCAGCGCTTTCGGCCCATACGCTGCAATCCACACTGGCAGCTCATAGCCCTCCGCCCACGGGATCTGCGTCTCAACCTCATCGTAGGTCACTTTGTCGCCGCGCACCATCGCCTTGACGGCTTCGCTGAACTCAACCATCGTCTGGATGTTCATCGGCTTCTTGCCTAACACTCGGCGGCTGCTGTCCCCACGCCCGACGCCCATATCAAACCGTCCGCGGGACTGCATCGCTAATGTGGCGTACAAGCTAGCCGCCACCGACCAATCGCGCACGCCGGGGTTCGTCACCAGCGGCCCAAAGCGGATCGTCTCGGTGTGTTCGATGCACATGGCCATCGTCACGTAGCACTCGCGCCACAGCACATGACTGTCGAAGAACCATGCATACTTGAAGCCTGCCACTTCGGCCTGCTTGACCAGTGCAACCGTGCGCTTCGGACTAATATCACCCTTGAACGTAATTGCAAAATCCATCTCACACCATCCTTTGTCTAACTGCTGAGGCAACACTTAAAACAGGGATCAGCGAAAGACGCGCTTTCACTGCTCCCTGCTCGCTAACTCTCACTGCCCGCTGATCTCTTCCGCACAGCGCTCAAGGGCACGGGCAGCTGGTCTCACGTTGATTTTGGGGGCGGCAGCGCGATAGAACGCGGCCAGCGCCTGCGCGTTCGCCGCCTGCCCCGCCTCTGACGTGTCGTCCCAGTTGAGCGCGAAGCTGGCGTCGTCTAGATCATGGATCGGCTCTAGTGTAATCTCCACGACGTGCTCGCGGCGGATGCGCTCGAGACGAGCGCGGCGCTTTTCTGCGGCGTTGGCCTGTTCTGGTTTGCCCACGCGCTCATAGTAGGCGCGCAGCGCTGCCTCCGCGTTGATCGCAAAAGTCATCACAGAGCCAAACGAGTTCAACTCAGCCATACTAGCCCTACACCCAACGTTCGATGACAACTTTGCGCTCAGTGAAGAACTCGATGCTGTCCATGCCCTGCCCGTGCAGATCACCGAAGAACGAGTCCTTCTGACCGCCAAACGGGAACGACGCCGACGGCGCAGCCACGCCGATGTTCACGCCGATGTTGCCCGCGTTGACGCGATACTTGAACTCACGCGCGTATTTGCCGCTGCTGGTGAAGATGCTGGCGGCGTTGCCGTAGCGACTGCTGTTGATGAGTTCGACCGCGTCTTCAAAGCTGTCGGCCTTCATCAGCGCCAGCACCGGCCCGAAGATCTCCTCACGCGCCACGATGTTATCCGGGGTGACGTCCGCGAGGATCGTCGGGCCGACAAACGCCCCATCCGGGAAGCCCTCGACTTGAATGCCGCGCCCGTCCAGCACCAGCGCCGCGCCTTGTTCGACGCCTTGCGTAATCATGCGCTCGATGCGCTCCTTGCTGGCATGGCTGACGACCGTGCCCATCTGTGTTGTCTCCTCAAGGCCATAGCCCACGCGCAGCTTGGCGGTCTGCGCGACGAGTTCCGCCTTCAGCTTGTCGTAGGCCTCGCCCACGCCAACGGCCACCGCCGCCGCCAAACAGCGCTGTCCAGCGCAGCCATACGCCGCGCCGAGGATGTTCTTCACGCTGGCTTCTATGCTGGCGTCGGGCATCACAGCGATGTAGTTCTTCGCGCCGCCCTGCGCCTGAACGCGCTTGCCGTGGCGCGTGCAGGTCTCGTAGACGATCTTAGCGACGGGCGTGCTGCCGACGAATGAAACGCCCGTCACCCCAGGATGCTCCATAATCGCTTGGGCGGCTGTAACGCTGCCGTGCACGAGGTTCACCACGCCCGGCGGCAAGTCCAGCTCGTCTAGGATCTCGTAGAGCAGTTCCATGCTCACCGGCGTTTGTGGGGATGGCTTGGTGATGAACGTGTTGCCGCACACGATCGCCGTCGGCAGGAACCACAGCGGAACCATCAACGGGAAGTTGAAAGGCGTGATGGCCGCAAACACGCCCGCTGGTTGGCGCAAGGTGGTCTCATCAATGCCGCTGCTGATGTCCTCAAGGCCGTCGCTGCGCATGGTGAGCGGCACGCCGGTCGCAAAGTCGACGCTCTCAATCGCCCGGCGCACCTCGCCGCGCGCTTCGTCGAGCGTCTTGCCGTTCTCTATCACGATCATCCTGGCGAGATCTTCGAAGCGCTCTTCCAGCAGGTTTTTGAGGCGATAGGCGTACTGTGCGCGGAACAAGACAGGCGTGCTGCGCCACTCCCAGAAGGCCGCGCGCGCTGCTTTGACCGCATCATCAACGTCCTGATACGCGCTGTCAGGGCATTGGGCGATCACTTCACAAGTCGCTGGGTTGTGAACCGGGATCAGATCGGGGCTGCGGCTGGTCACCCAGCGCCCACCGATGTAGTTCTTTAAAACTTTAGTCATAGCGCCTCCTTGAAATAAAATGAACAAAAGTTTCTCACCCGAATGAACGCAGAGTTAGTGCTAAAAATCACAAAAGACGTTCAGCACATCTGAGTTATTTTTGCCAATGCTCGTCAAAATCAACCTTTGTAGATTTCATTCTATCGTATCCCAAAATCCTTGACGAATTTTCTTTGACAGATTCGGTCATCCATCCCGATTGAAAATGTTGAGAGTCTGGGCTGATCTTGCTACACTCATATGTACCTAAAGATGTGTTCATTTTGGAGTTAGATGGTGATGGCCTCCCCTGCGACGACGAGCCTGCTCGAACGCTACAAAAACGTGATGTTCCCTGCCGCCGCCCCTTACCACGGCGACAACCCGATTGTGGTCAGCCACGCTAAAGATCAATACCTGTGGGACATTGAAGGCAATCGTTACCTTGACTTCTTCGGCGGCGTGCTGACGGTCTCTGTCGGCCACTGCAACGACGAGGTCACCCGCGCTACCCACGAGCAGCTTGACAAAGTGCAGCACACCACAACGATTTACATCAACGAAATCACCGTCCGCCTTGCGGAGAAGGTGACGTCGCTCACGCCGGGCAACCTCAAGAAAGTCTACTTCACCAACAGCGGCACAGAGGCCAACGAAACCGCCATCATGGCCGCGCGCATGTACACCGGCTGCCCGACGATCATCACGCTGCGCCATGCCTATTCGGGGCGTTCGATGACCGCCATGACGCTCACCGCTCACGGCACATGGCGCTTGGGCGGCGTGGTCGATCCATACATCCGTCACGTGCGCAACCCCTACGTGTTTCGTGCCACGCGCGGCATGACGCCGGAACAAGTCGTCGATGATTGCGTGCGCGACCTTGAAGAGACGCTTGCCACTGTCACCGATGGACGCATCGCCGCTTTCATGGCCGAGCCGATTCAAGGCGTTGGTGGGTTCATCGTCCCGCCCAAAGACTACTTCAAACGCATCTATCCCATCGTCAAAGCAGCCGGCGGCGTGTTTATCAGCGACGAGGTGCAAACCGGCTGGGGGCGCACCGGCGGCAAGTGGTTCGGCATCGAGCAGTTCGACGTTGTGCCCGACATCATGACCTTTGCCAAGGGTATGGGCAACGGCACGCCCATCGGCTGCACGGTCACCACGCCGGAAATTGCCGAGGCCGTCAAGGGCGCGACCTTCTCCACGTTTGGCGGCAACCCCGTCACGATGGCAACCGCGCTGGCCACCATCGAATACATCGAAAAGCACGACCTCAAGCACAACGCACAGGTGCAAGGCGCTGTCCTGCGCGAGAAGCTTGAAGACCTCAAGCAGGAATTCAACTGGATCGGCGAGGTGCGCGGCATGGGGCTGATGCAGGCGATTGAGATCGTCAAGCCCGGCACGATTGAGCCAGACGCAGCCCGCACGATGGCCTTCATGAACAAAGCGCGTGACAACGGCCTGCTTATCGGCAAGGGTGGCTTGTACGGCAACGTGATCCGCATTTCACCCCATCTCAACGTGAGCAGCGCCGACATGGCCGCCGGCACGGAGATCCTCGCCAAGACCTGTCTTGACATCTCGTAATCGCCCATGGCCGACACGCTCGAACGCTCTCAGCTTCACACACCAGCCCTGCTGCTGTCGCCCTCTGTGGTGCGGCGCAGCGTTCTGGCTGTGCTGGCACTGCTTGCTGGCCTGATCGCGCTCGGTATCGGCCTCGATTATGCCAACTTGACCACTGACGACCCAGCCTTAGCAGAATCTACCCCTTATGAGCTGCTGCTGTGGGCGGCGGAGCAGTCTGGCCGCAGCAGCAGCGCCCTCTGGGCCGAATTTGCGCGGGTTGTCGCTCGTGCGCGCGGGCTTGACGCGCTGCCCACTGCTGACGCGGCTCCGCTCGCCCAGCAGATGACGCTGGCGTGGTGCGCCGTCACGGCGGCGCTGGCGGCGTGGGGCGCATGGGGCATCTGGCAGCGCACCGCGTGGGCGAAAAACGCGCTGCTGGTGGCCTTGCTGGGGGCAGTTGGCATGTTGTTCGCCTTCCCTGTGGTGGAAGGCAGCGCCGCCCCCGGCCTCACCCTGACCTGCATCGGCCTGCTGGTGACGCTAGTGGCCCTGCTGCCCGGCAAGTTGCCTACCGCTGGGGGCGTCTTGCTGGCCTTCAGCGTGATCTTCATGGTCTGGCAGACGAGCAAAGCGCTGGCGGAGTCGATCGGCTACACCGTCAAACTGCCACAGCCCGCTTGGCAGGTGGCCACATTCGACACGCTGGAGCAGGCGCTGGACGCCCTCAACGCTGGGCAGATTGGCGCAGTATTGGCCGACAAACGCGAGCTTGAGACGTTCATGCCCGGCCACCCCATCACCGAGACATCAGACAACCTAGCTTACCCCGAACTGCGGTTTGTGCAGTTCCGCGCCGGTGACCAGTGGGGGATCTTCCCGCTCGTGCCAGAAGCGCCGGGCCGTCTAAACGTCGCCGTGCCGGCGGCGCAAGCGCCCAACATTCAATTTCCCTCCCAACTGACAGGCACACCTATCGGCGCGGTGGCGGGCAGCTTCGCGCTAGATCGCTACCTGTCACAGCCGCGCTCGCTGGTGCTGCTCGACCTCAAGATCCTCAACAACCTCAACCTGCCTCATTTGCAGCGCATCGCCGAGGCCTTCCTCCAACCTGCCCGTCGCAACGGGGAGTTCTTGCTCGCACGGATTTTATTGAACGCCGGGCTGTACACATGGGGTGAGGCAGTGTTCGGGTTTGTCTTTGGGGCGCTGCTGGGGTTGATCTTGGGCACGCTATTCGCCCATTTCAAACTGCTCGAGCGCGCGCTGCTGCCTTACGTGGTCGCCTCGCAAACGGTTCCCATCCTTGCCATCGCGCCGATGATCGTCATCTGGCTGGGTGCAAGCTGGGTGAGCGTGGCGGTGATCGCGGTCTACATCACCTTCTTCCCGGTGACGATCAACACGATGCGCGGCTTGCTCTCGCCCAAGCCGACGGCGGTTGAACTGATGGAGAGCTACGCCGCCAGCCGCTGGACGACGCTTTGGAAGCTGCGCTTCCCCGCGGCGCTGCCGTATATCTTCGCTGCGCTGAAGGTCTCAGCAACGGCCAGCGTGGTGGGCGCAATCATCGGGGAACTGCCGTCAGGCATCGGGGCAGGTCTAGGGCGCGCGATCCTCGACTTCAGCAGTGACTACAGCCTCGTCAGCACGCCCAAGCTTTGGGCGGCTATCATCACCGCGGCGCTCATCGGCGTGAGCTTTTTCTTGATCGTCTCGGCTGTTGAGCGCGTCGTCCTGCGCCGTTACTATCTAGGGAGCGCCAGATCATGACCCAGCCTGATACGCTTGTCATCGACGCCCGAAACCTCAACAAGACCTATCGCAGCAGCAACGCCGAGCCAGTGATTGCGCTGCAAAACGTCAACCTCGCCGTCAAAGCGGGTGAGTTCGTGTCGCTCATTGGGCCGTCTGGGTGCGGCAAGAGCACCTTGCTAAGGTTGATCGCAGATTTGCTCACGCCTTCTTCAGGCGAGCTAAAGATCAACGGCAAAGACCCACACCAAGCGCGCTTAGAGCGTGAGTACGGCATGGTGTTTCAAGCGGCTACGCTGCTGGAGTGGCGCAGCGTGACGCACAACGTCCAACTGCCGCTGGAGATTATGGGCTACAGCAAAGCCGAACGCGCCCAACGCGCCCAACGGATGCTGGAGCTGGTGGAACTGGGAAAATTCGCCGATCACTATCCGTGGCAGCTCTCAGGCGGGATGCAGCAGCGCGTCGCCATCGCGCGCGCGCTGGCCTTTGAGCCGAAGCTGTTGCTGATGGATGAGCCGTTTGGGGCGCTCGATGAGTTCACACGTGAGCGGATGAACCTTGAGCTGCTGCGCATTTGGGAACAAACCGGCATCACCGTGATCTTCGTCACTCACAGCATTCCAGAGGCGGTCTTCCTCAGCAGCAAGATCGTCGTCATGTCGCCGCGCCCCGGGCGCATCACCCAGATCATCGAGAACGACGTGCCCTATCCGCGCACCTTTGACACGCGCGAAACCGAGCCGTTCTTCGAGAAAGTGACCATCGTGCGCGAGCTGCTGCGCGATGCGCACCTAGCCGCGGAGTGAGCCGATGACCACCGCCGCTGTCCCACGCCGCCCCATTGCCGACCGCGTGCGCGATGCACTGCCAGCCATCTTGTTTGCGGTGGGCGTCTTGATCCTGTGGGAGACGCTGATCGTCGTCTTGAACATTCAGCAGTTCCTGCTGCCGCGCCCCAGCAGCATCTTCAACGAGCTGGTGGGGGAACTTCAACTGTGGCTGACCCCCGGCCAGTCGTCGATCTTGATGCAAGCCGCGGGCGCAACGCTCTACTCAGCGTTGGGCGGGATGTTCATCGGCTGTGGCGCGGGCTTCCTCGTCGCGCTGCTCACAGCGCGCTGGACGATTGTCAACCAAGCGCTGATGCCGCTGGCTATCGCTGCCAACAGCGTTCCCATCATCGCCTTCGCCCCCATCATGAACAACTGGTTTGGCATCACCAACCCAGCCAGCAAGATGGCCATCGTAGCGATCATCGTCTTCTTCCCGATGATGATCAACACCGTGCGCGGCCTGACGCTGGTCGATGAGCGCCAGCTTGAGCTAATGACCTCGTATGCGGCATCGCCGTTTAAGATTTTGTGGTCGCTGCGGCTGCCGAACGCCCTGCCGTTCGTGTTCAGCGCGCTGCGGGTAGCGTCCTCGCTGAGTGTGATTGGCGCGATCGTCTCCGAGTTCTTCGGTGGCCCGCGCGCGACGCTCGGCGTGTTCATCACCCAAGAGGCCAGCCGCTTCGCCTTCGCGCGGACGTGGGCGGCTATTGTCGTGGCTTCTGTCATCGGGTTGACCGTGTACAACGGGGTGCTTTGGCTAGAACGCCGCATCATGCCGT
Organism: Anaerolineae bacterium; assembly: GCA_034432435.1. Classification (GTDB taxonomy): domain Bacteria; phylum Chloroflexota; class Anaerolineae; order Aggregatilineales; family Phototrophicaceae; genus JANWYT01. Next base: position 37,758 of record DAOUBS010000083.1, on the reverse strand, counting down.
GGCATAACTCGATGCGTCAGCGCGGATGATCTTGTGAGACTTGCTGTAGAAGTCATGCGCCTTTTCAGTCGGATTTGACCATGAGCAGGCGCTGGACATTCGTAAAATTAGACATTCGTAAAATTAGACAAAGGAGGCCGCAGCATTGTTAAGTGATCAACCGTTGCAGCACCTCACTCTCAGCAGTATTTACAAGATAAGACGATAGGAGTTTTAAGCTATGTTAAAGCGTTCATTGCGGTTCGTCATCCTCACTGCGTTGTTGGTGGGGTTGTTCAGCAGCATCGCCACCACAGCGCAGGATCTCGTGCCGGTGCGCCTTCAGCTTCAGTGGGTGGCACAATCGCAGTTTGCGGGTTACTTTGCAGCCAAAGACCTCGGGTTCTACGAAGAAGAAGGCCTCGACGTAACCATCCTTGAAGGCGCGGTGGAGATCGTGCCGCAGCAGGTGGTCGCTTCGGGCGCTGCGGAGTTCGGCGTGGCGTGGGTTCCGAAGGTGTTGGAAAGCAACGAACAGGGCGTGAACCTCGTCAACATTGCGCAGATCTTCCAGCGCTCAGGCACGCTGCAAGTGTCGTTCGTTGATGAGGGCATCGAGTCCGTAGCGGACTTCCGTGGTCGCCGCATCGGCACCTGGGGCTTCGGCAACGAGCATGAGCTGTTCGCGGCGATGCGCGCCGTCGGGATTGACCCAACCAACGCTGCCGACGTAACCATTGTTCAGCAGCCTTTCGACATGGCGCTGCTGCTCAACGGGGAATTGGACGCGGCTCAGGCGATGATCTACAACGAGTACGCCCAAGTCCTTGAGTCCATCAACCCCGAGACGGGCATGCTCTACCAACCGGAAGACCTCAACGTGATCGACTTCAACGAAGTGGGCACGGCCATGCTGCAAGATCATGTGTTTGCCAACGCTGAGTGGCTGGCGCAAGAGGGCAATGAGGACATCGCTGTGCGCTTCCTGAAGGCGACCTTCCGCGGGTGGATTTACTGCCGCGACAACTTCGACGAATGCGTTGAGATTGTGCTCAACAACGGCACAACGCTAGGCGAGAGCCATCAAGCCTGGCAGTTGAACGAGATCAACAAGTTGATCTGGCCGTCGCCGATGGGCATTGGCATCATGGACGAAGAGCTGTTCGCGCAGACCGTAGCCGTGGCGTTGGAAGGCGCAGTCATCCAAGCCGAGCCAAGCGAGGGCGCTTTCCGCACAGACCTAGCGATGGCGGCGCTGGAAGCGCTCGCCGCAGACTTCCCCGATCTGGACTTGACGGGTGAGACCTTCGAGCCAGTCGAAGTCGAGCTGCGTGAGGGTGGCGAATAAGCTGCCGCAATTTTTCCTGACGAACAAGGCCGGCCATGCACCGGCCTTGTTTGTTGAGCAACAACTTGAGCCGCCTCAGGATTTAAAATAAATGCAAAAATCCCTTAACAACGTATCGTTACCATCCGAAACGGTAGCTACGGTTGAGCGTCTTATTTGTCGATGCTTAGCCAATATCGCACATTATTCATGAGGAGATAGCAGTATGCGTAAGTTGCCTTTGCTGTTTATTGCCGCGTTGATGGTGGCTGTTGCGCCGCTATCTGCCCAAAGTGAGCAGATCACTGTTCGCTTTTGGCAGATCTTCAGCGATGCCCGCTTCGACTGGGTCAACCAGATCGCCGAAGAATTTGAAGCCATGTACCCCAACATCAACATCGAACCCCGCGCCTTCGGCAGCTATGAAGAACTGATCGACCAATACACACTGGCACGCGAGCAGGGCAACCAACCCGAGCTGGCCATGATCTTCGAGGTCGGCACGCAGTTCGCCCGTGACACGGGTTGGTTCAAGTCAATTGCAGTTGCCGTTGATGGCCGTGAGGAAATCCTCGGCCAGCCGACTGACCTGAGCGACATCATCGCGCCGGTGGCTAGTTACTACGTGCTCGATGGCTCGTTCACCTCGATGCCGTGGGCTAGCAGCTCGCCTATCATGTACGCCAACATGGACATGCTGGTAGAGCTGGGCTTGGCCAGCAGCGTGGATGACGTGGACGCGCTGCCCAAGACGTGGCAAGAACTGGAAGCCGCCTGCGAAGTCGTGCTGGCCGCTGGCAAGGATGGCTGCATCACGTGGCCGAACCACGGTTGGTTCTTTGAGCAGTGGGTCGCCCAGCAGAACGAAACGCTGGTCAACAACGGCAATGGCCGCGAAGCCCGCGCGACCGAGGTCAACCTGACGAGCGACGCCGCGATCAACGTGGCGAGCTGGTGGCAGGAGATGTACAACAAGGGCTACTACCTCTACACTGGCGTGCAGCGTGACTGGAACGGCACGACCCAAGCGCTGGCCGCGGATCGCGTCCCCTTCATCCTGACGAGCAGCGCCGGCGTGCGTGGCATCACGGACGCGGCCAAGGAGCGCGGTGTGACCGTGCGCACCGCTCGCATGCCTTACGACGGTGAAGTTGGTTGGACGGGCAACATGATCGGTGGCGGCACGATCTGGCTGACTGACGGTCTGGCCCCCGAGGTGGAAGACGCCGCGCTGGCCTTCCTGTTCTACATGGTCAACACTGAGAACGCCGCCTCGTGGCATCAAATCAGCGGCTACCTGCCCATTCGTGAAAGCTCCATCGCGCTGCTGGAAGAGCAGGGCTGGTTCGAGGCCAACCCCAATTTCCGCATCGCCAGCGAGCAGATCAACAACAGCACGGTGACCCCGGCCACCTCCGGCGCGCTGTTCGGCACGTTCATCCCGACTCGTGATCTCGTCACACAGGCGATGGAAGACCTGATGCTGGTCGGTGGTGACCCGGCAGCGGTGCTGGCCGAAGCCGAAGCCGACGCCAACCTGCTGCTGGCCGAGTACAACCTGCTGAACGAATAAGCTTCAGCCCACAAATCTGGGGGAGCGGTGAAAACCCTCCCCTTTTTGCTGTTTGATGGCGGTTCAGCGCTTGTAGATGACACGGTTGAACCATCTCAGGCTATAATCTCTACACTAGGTTTGTCTCAAGGCGAGGGTTAGAACGAATGTCGCCGCTACTCATCACCCTAGTCGCAGCGCTGGTCGGCGCACTTCTGCTCGCACGTGGGTTCGCACGCAGCCAACGCTCACCGCTTATGGGGGCGCTGCTTGGGGCCATCGCTGGGGCCATCGGCCCACAGCTCTTCATGGTTCCGATTGAGTACTGCTCGCTGGAGCCAGAAAATCACGTCTTCTTTCAACTGATCATCCTCAACCAGCCAATCGTCGTCAACGCTGTGCTAGTGCTGACGTTTATCCTTATCGCCATCGGGGTTTGGGCACTGTTGCTGCTGTTCGACCGCGCCCACGAGCAGATCCACCGCACCGGCCATCTGCTGCCAACGCTAGACATGCCGCACGGCGCGTTCCGCGGGTGGGGCGCGATGCCGTGGCTGCTGCTCGCCCCAACGTTAATCGTGCTGCTGCTCTTCACTTATTACCCGGCATTCAACACCTTAACGCTCTCCACGCAGCTGGCGCGCTTGGGCGTCCCGCGCACTGCGCCGGTGTGTTTGAACAACTTCGCCACTCTCATCACCGGCCCGCGCCAGAACGCTGAGTACTACATCCTGAGCGAGATGCCGCCAGATGCGCGTGCGCGCGGCGTGGCAGAGTTGCCTGGTCAGTTCGTGTTCGTTGGCTGGCGCAACGCCACCTACATGGACAGCCTCTCAACAAGCTTGTTCTTATCGTTCTTCATCGTGTTGTTCGCCAATGTGTTCGGCTTGTTGATCGCGCTCGCCAGCTATCAACCGATCAAAGGCGCGCGCATTTATCGAACGCTACTCATCTGGCCATATGCGCTGTCGGCAGTCGTGAGCGGCGTCGTGTTCTACAACCTGTTCAACCCGATCACAGGCATCATCAACTACACGCTCGGCTTAGTCGGCATTCCGGGCGTGCGCTGGCTGCTAGAGCCATCGATTGCGCCGTGGGTCGTCGTCTTCGCCGCTACGTGGAACGTGCTGGGCTTCAACCTGCTGTTTTACATCGCTGGCCTTCAAAATGTCCCCAAAGATCTACTGGAGGCCGCCGCTATCGACGGGGCGAACGTATTCCAGCGCTTCTGGAATATCACCATCCCAATGCTATCACCTTTCATCTTCTTCCTGATCTTCACCAATCTGACGTATTCGTTCTTCGACTTGTTCGGCCTGATCGACAACTTGACGACGGGCGGCCCCTCCCGCGCGACCACCAACCTGATTTACGATGTCTACGTCACCGGCATCCAGAACAAGGACTTAGGCCGCGCGGCGGCGCAGTCTCTCGTCCTGCTGTTGATCGTCATCGGCCTGACGGTGGCTCAGTTCCGCCTGCTGGGTCGTCGTGTGAACTACGGAGCGTAACCTATGAGCACCCTCACCCAAACATCCGTTAGCGCCCCCACCGCCGAAAAGCGCAAGAACAAGTCATGGGTGGCGCGCCTGTGGCCAGAGCGCTGGTACGTCCACCTCGCGCTGATTGTGTCCATCGTGATCCTCGGCTTCCCGGTGTATTACGCGATCGTCGTCAGCACCCAGACGAACGCCCAAGTGTTCGCCTATCAGATGATTCCGGGCAATGCGTTTGAAGCCAACCTGCGCCAAGTAATGAACCAAAACATCTGGCAGTACATAACGAACAGCGTCCTCGTCTCGTTGGGCGTGGCCGGCGCTAAAACGCTGCTCTCGCTGTTGGCGGGTTTGGCCATCGTCTACTTCCGCTTCCCGGCCAAAACGCTGATCTTCGGCTTCATCTTAATCACCTTAATGATGCCGCAGGACGTGCTCATCATCGGGCTGTTCCGCTTCGTGGCGGGCGATCTGGGCTGGGGCGACACTTATCAAGCCCTCGTCATTCCGCTGGCAGCCAGCGCCACCGGCGTGTTCCTGTTCCGTCAGCACTTCACCAGCATCAGCCCTGAGCTGAGCGAGGCCGCCCAGCTGGATGGCGCGAACCCGATTCAGTTCCTGTTCCGCGTCCTCGTGCCGATGAGCTGGAACACCATCAGCGCGCTGGCCATCATCATGTTCTTGGCCGGTTGGAACCAGTACCTCTGGCCGCGCATGATCATCAGCACCGAGGCCAACCAAGTGATCCAGGTCGGGCTGCGGCGCTTGCTGAGCGGCGCTGAAACCGGCGAGACCTTCGGCCCGCTCATGTTGGGCGCAGTGATTGCCAGCATCCCGCCGATTGTTGTCTTCATTCTGATGCAGAAACAGTTCATGAGTGGGTTCTCGCTCACACGCGATAAGTAATCCGCATAGAATCGTTATGCTTCAGTTAATGTGCCGTGGTTGAAAAAGCAGCCGCGGCACGTTATGCTTGGCATGTGGTGACGAAATTGTGGGGCAACCGTAGTGCAGCGATTCGATTACTGGGTGCGTGGCGCGCCTGATGAGGCTGGCTTTCGTCCCCTAATTGCGGAGCGCGGCTTCAACTCTCAGGGCAACGGGGCCAGTTTTGATGCCCTGCCGGTGACGCCCTTCCCTGATGGCACGGGCGCGTTGGCCGTCCTGCGCGAGACCCCTGAGACCTTCTTGCTCATCTATGCGCATCCTATGCGGCTGACGACGATTCGCCTGCCCGAATCAGACCTGCGCGCGCTCAAAGGTGACCTCAAGCCGCTCATCACCCTCGCCCGCAGCGACCTTAACGAGCCGCAGCCGCTGGTCGCCTCTACCAAGTGGACGTTCGAAATCCGCCGCGAGGCGCTCTACCGCGCGCTGGAGATCTTCGACAGCGACATGCAGCAGCTTTTGAGCTTGCTCGCCGCCGCGCTGGCCGAGGTTGGGTTGGCCATCACGCATTTTCCCGCGTCGTTCTCTCGTCGTTATCAGCTCATTCAAGGCCTGATGATGCTGATTCCATCGCCGCTGCGCTACTTGCTCACCTTTTCAATGAACAGCCGCACCGTGCCGCCGAATCGCCTGCGGATCATCTTTGTGCAAGGGGCGTATCACGGGGAACGCCATCAAGCGGAGTGGGGGCAGAAATTCGTCCTCTCTGCAGAGGGGACAGGCCAAGCCTACGTCGCATTTTTGCGTGCGCGCTGGGGTGGCGACCTTGACGACTTCGTGCGGGTGCTGATGGCGCTCGACAAGGCCGCCTATCAGATTCAGCCGCACAGCACCCTCGCCGCAGCGTTGGAGGCGGTGATCGCGGTGATGACCGCCCAGACAGAAGAGACGCGCCTGCCCGTCGCCACCATGATCGCCCTGCTGGAGGACGGCAGCCTCGACGACGAGACCCGTGATCGCTACATCGACGCGCTGCTGACAAGCGCCACCGATGAGCGCGACGCAGCCGCTGCGCACTGGTTAGCGCTCCAGATGGAGCAACAGCCCGCCCTCAACGACCGGCTGAGCGCAAGCCTTGAGGCGATGCTCGACACACAACCAGACGCTGTGTACGCTTTCGTGCGCGCCCACCTGAACGCAGGCGGTGACTTGGCACGCTGGCTGCCGCTGCTGCATCGTGCGGCACGGGCGGCCTTCGCCCTCGTGCTGGCTAGCGAGGACGGCAGCAGCATCATGAGTTGGCTGCAACTACTCGCCCGTGAGCCAGAGCGCTACCAAATGGCCGAGATCGTGCATGAGGCGATCCGCGACAGCCTGCCGCTGGCTTATCAAAACGCGGGGCTGGCGCGCGATCTGCTGGTGCGCGCGATGAAGCGCGACCCCGCCGTGCTGAACACGCTGTTGTCTGATCCCAAGTTTGAGCAGGCGCTTGCCCCAGAGATTCAACAGGCGCTTTACCAACATCAGCCTGACGCCATCGCCAGCGTCGTCGACCAATCGCGCGAGTTGTTCCTGCTGGCCATCGCCCGCGCCCTGGCGCACCCACACAGCATCAACGAGCGGCTGGCGGTCATGTTGTGGCGCGTCTACGCTACATATCCGTCGTTGGTGGTCGCCCCGCCTTACCAACCACTGAACCTGCTGCGCCGCTTGATCGGGCCAGATCGCGCGGCATTGACGGACGAAGGCCTCGTGAGCTTGCTGGCGGCGGTGCTGGCTGAAGGCCACGATGACCTCTTCATCGAGTTCATCACAGCCCTAGCACCGGCTGAAGAGTTGGCACAGGTGCTGCCGCCCGTGCTGCGCGCGGTAGAACGCACTGCCGATCAACTCGTCAATCTTATTACACAGCTCAACAGCAGTGGGCTGCTCACTCAAGAAGCCACCCTAAACACTTACCTCAGCCTCTTAGACGCGGCCAACTGGGAAGAGCGCTACACGCAGCCATTCATTGACCCGCTCGCCCGCCTCATCGCGCAGCTTCCACACGTCGCTCTCCCCGATCACGTGCTCTGGCAAATGGTCGAGCGTGTGACCACTGGGCGCACCGCCGACAGCACAGTCAGGGTCGTGGTGCGCCGCTTGCTGACCACAGTCATTGAACCTCACACAGAAGAACAGCTCGTTGAGGATTTGCTGCGGGTGGGACGGCGCGTTCAGGCACACGCCGCGGCGCGTTCTCAACTCATGCAGTGGTGGACGACCTACCTCGAAGAGCGCTCTATTCAAGAGCTTGTGCAGCTCGACAAGCTGCTCAACAGCCAGCGCGCGCTGGACGAGCTGCGCGACAGCCTCGCCACGGCGATCGGGGTACGCCGCTTATTTGCCGACCGTGACCTACGCCAATGGGCGGAGGACATCGCCACGACCTACCGCGTCCTGCGGGCTTTGAGCGAAGGCTTCGACCCCGAGCAGCGCAGCGGCAGCATCGACGTGCAAACGTTGCAGCGGCTGCTAATGGCTGCCAGCGATTGGCCTGCGGATCAAAAACAGGTGCTGGCGGCCAACCTGCGTGACCTTGCCGAGCTGCTGCCGGTGATGGCCGATGCGCGCACCAAGCCCTCGCTCATCCGCAGCAATGAGCAGCTTGAGCGCCGCCTGATGAGCGGAGAACTCCAGCCGCAGAGCGCTATCGACGTGATGCGCTGGCTGGCTGGCTTCCTCGAAGGTGCGCAGAAGAACGGGCTTTAGATCGCCTCATCCCACACGCTGGGTGGGCGCTTGGCACGCGCCAGCACAGACGCTGTTGCCGTCCGATTGTGGATACGATACCGTTCAAACAACCAGATCAACATCATGCCAGTGAGCGCCGACTGCGCCAGCGGGGCCAACAGCACGCTCAACAACGGCTCTGCTGCGAACACCCCCGGGATGAGCGCATAGCTCAGCCCAGCCGCTGCGTTCGCCCAAACCCACAGGTGCGCTTGGTTCACCGCCCGCCGCAGCACCCGCCACTGACACATCGCCACTGGCGTGATGAACAGCGGCATCAGATAGGATGGGCCGTTCTGCGCAGTGAAGCGCGGAAACAGCGTGATGAACGCGATTACCCCCAACAGACCGAGAATGGCCCCCACAACCGACCAAAAGACCCACCCCTCGGCCCTCCACGCTAGCCGCTGTTCTATCACCAGCTTTTGCAAAAAGCCTACAGACCAGCCAACCACAACGGCAAACGCGCTTAGCATCGCCAACGTCCAAAGGTTATAACGCACAGGATCCGACATCATAAAACTCGGCCTGTAGGTTAGGCTGATCAGCGACGAGATAAGCGACAGCATCGCAAGTCCCAAAATCACAACGAAGTACACGCCATACCCCATTAAGATCCACAGCCCCAACGTTCTGTTGGGGTTTCTGACAATGCTGCTGGGGGCGACTGTTTTCATTGCCACTTGCCTTTGACTATGTGACATCTACCTACATAGAGTAACACAGGTCTTAGACTTTGAAGCTAGCAGGTTATGTCAAAATCGATCAAAAGATCACGCGCTGTGTTCAACGCGGTCATTGGAAGAGCGCCGCTCACAGTGTAAACTTGGCAGTAGATTGTTCACACGTGGGAGAAGGTATGCTGCTTCAAGAACTTTCGATGGCCAGCGGCGTCAGCGGTGACGAGAGCGCCGTCCGCCAGATCATCCACCAAGCCATCAGCCCCCACGTCACCGACCTTCACGTAGACAGCATGGGTAGCTTGACCGCCCTGAAGAAAGGCACGGGCGCTGTGCCGCTGCGCGTGATGCTCGACGCCCACATGGACGAAGTCGGCTTTGTGGTGACGGGCTTCGAAGCCGACGGGTTGATCCGCTTTGCAGCGGTGGGCGGCTTCGACGAGCGCATCCTGCTCGGCAAGCGCGTCAAAGTGGGCAGCAAGGGTCACGCCGGCGTGATTCTCTCAACCCCGATTCACTTCGGACGGGATGCCGCCGTCAAGCCGATCAAAGACCTGCGCATCGACATCGGCGCGAACAGCAAAGCCAACGCTGAAAGCGCCGTTGCGCTCGGCGAGCGCATCGTGTTCGACAGCGAGTACGTCGCGCTGAGCGAGACGATGGTGCGCGGCAAAGCGTTTGATGACCGCGTCGGCTGTTCGCTCTTGGTGGACGTGCTGCAAAGCGAAGCCCCCTACCCCGTGGACGTGCTCGCCAGCTTCAGCGTGCAGGAAGAGGTGGGGCTGCGCGGGGCGAAAGTGGCCGCCAACCGCCTTAAACCAGACGTCGCCATCGCGCTGGAAGGGACGACCGCCCACGATGTGCCGCTGGCCGACGCTGACCCCGACGACCTCACCGTGCCGACGCCCGTCGCGCGCGTGAACGGCGGGCCAGTCCTCACCTTCATGGACGCCTCGTTCATCGCGCCGCCTAAGTTGCTGGCCTTTGCTCGCCGCACGGCTGAGCAGCACAGCATCCCCTATCAGCTCAAGCAGGCGCTGGGGGGCGGCACAGATGCGGGCGCGATCCACCTGACAGGTTCTGGCGTGCCCTGCCTCGTAGTCAGCATGCCCTGCCGCTACATCCACAGCCCGCAGGCCATCTTGAGCCTAACGGATTATCAACACACGCTGGCGCTGGTCAAACACCTGCTGCACAGCATCACGCCGGACGTGCTCCGCCACAATTGAGAGGCTGAGATGACACAATCCCCGCGCGACATCATCGAGCAGCACTTCCGCGCTGGCCGCCCGCTGGATGCCTTCGAAGCGATCTACGCCAACGCGCGCGAACGGGGCGGGGTCGTCCCCTGGGACAGTCAACTGCCCGCGCCGCACTTGGTGGAGTGGGCGCAGGCGCAGCAGCTCAACGGAGCTGGTCGGCGCGCGCTTGTGATCGGCTGTGGGCTGGGGGACGACGCCGAATTCCTCAGCGGTTTGGGCTTCGACGTGACTGCCTTCGACCTCAGCGCCAGCGCCATTGCCATGTGCCGCGAGCGCTGGCCCCAGTCCACTGTGCAGTACGTCGTAGCGGATTTGCTCAACGCGCCGCGCGAGTGGGAACGCGCCTTCGACTTCGTGCTAGAGAGCCGCACCATCCAAGCCATCCCGTGGCAGTACACCGAGCCAGCCATCCGCGCCATCAGCCAGTTTGTGGCGGTCGGAGGGGATTTGCTGGTGCTGTGCCTCGCACGTGAGCCGCACGAGCCGAAGAGCGGCATCCCGTGGCCGCTCTCGCGCGAGGAGCTGGCGCAGTTCGAACGGGAGGGGCTGCGCGTCGTCCAATGGGACAGCTTCCTGCCGCAGCAGCCACGTTTCCGCGTTCACTACCGTCGGGAGGCCTCATGAGTCCGTATCAGCGCATTCAGTTCATCATCAACCCTGCGGCGGGCAGCGATGAGCCGATCCTGAGCATCATCAACGACGTGCTGAAGCCCTACGACGTCAACTGGCAAGTGAGCATCACCCACAAGGCCGGCGACGGCGCGCGCTTCGCACAGGCGGCCCTGGCCACAGGGGTTGACCTCGTGGTAGCCTACGGCGGGGACGGCACGCTGCTCGACGTGGCCAGCGGGATGCTCAACGCGCCCGTTCCATTGGGGTTCGTGGCAGGCGGCACAGCCAACGCGCTCGTGCAGGATTTGGACATCCCACGCCCACCCGCGGACGCCGTGCGCCTGCTGATGGGGCCGCACACCATCCGCGCGATTGACGTGGGCGAAGTTGAAGGGCGCTACTTCCTGCTGCGCGCGGGGACGGGCTTAGTGGAGAATTTCAGCGTTGGCGTCAACCGCGAGATGAAAGATCGCTATGGGCTGTTCGCTTACTTCATCGGCGCGGCCAAAGCGCTTGCGAGCACCCAAGCCAGCCGCTACAAGATCACCATCGACGGGCGCACGCACAACCTAGAGGGCGTGATGTGCCTCGTCACCAACGGCAGCGCCACCGGCGGCCAGACGCCCGTCCGCATCGCCGAGGACATCTTGATCGACGACGGCTTGCTGGATGTGATCGTCGCGCGCGGAGACTTCACCTCCTACCTCGACATCGTGCTGACGGCAGCGCAGGTTGACCGCGCGACCTTCCAGAGCGAGTCGGTCTTCCACGCGAAGGGCAAGCGCATCCAAATTGAGACCGACACGCCGATGGCGATCTACGCCGACGGCGAAGAAGAGGCCATCGCCCACACGCCCTGCACCTTCAACGTGCTGCCCGGCGCGCTGCGGGTGATCGTGCCCTCCACGGCTGAAACTACCTGATTCTGTTAGAAAGGACTCTTTCCTTGATCGAACTCATCAAAAAACTGACCGAAGCATGGGGGCCGAGCGGCTATGAGCACGGCGTGCGCGCCCTGATCCGCGAAGAAGCTGCCGCGCTGGCCGACGAGATCTACGTGGACGGACTGGGCAACCTCATCTGCCGCGTGGGGCACGGGAGCAAGAAGGTGCTAGTGGCCGCCCACATGGACGAGATCGGCGTGATGGCCACCTACCTTGAGCCGAACACGCAGTATCTGCGCTTTACAGGCATCGGCGGCTTGATCTACACCGCGCTGCACGGCAACCGCGTCTTGTTCGAAGATGGCACGGTGGGCGTGATTGCGACACACGAAGCCTTCGGCAAGGGGCGCACCACCGCCCCAGACGCGGACAGCTTCTTCATCGACGTGCAGGACGAGACAGGCACGCCGCGCGTCAAGGACGGCTCCCCAGCCAGCTTCTGGCGCGAGACGCAGACGCGCGGCCAGCGCGTCGTCGCCAAAGCCCTTGACGACCGCATCGGCTGCGTCGTCGCCCTCGAGACGATGCGCCGCCTGAACAAACAAGCCGCCCATGAGGTCTACTTCGCCTTCACTGTGCAGGAGGAGGTTGGGCTGCGCGGGGCAAAGGTGGCTGCGCAGGGGGTCAACCCGGATGTGGGCATCGCGCTCGACGTGACCGCCACCGGCGACGAGATCAAGAACCGCAAGATGGCCATCAAACTGGGCGCGGGCGCAGCGATCAAGGTGATGGATGGGGCGCACATCGTCCCGCCGCAGGTCAAAGAGTGGATGATCGCCCGCGCTGAGGCCGACAGCATCCCCTACCAGTTGGAGATCCTCACCGGCGGCACAACCGACGCCGCGCAGATTCAGCTTGCTCACTCCGGCGTCCCCAGCGGCACGATCTCGATCCCGACGCGCTTCTTGCACACCACCAGTGAGACGGTCGACCTTCACGATGTACAAGCCTGTATTGACCTGCTGACCGGACTTTTGACGAACGACATTCCGTTCTAGGAGGGCACACGATGAACGTGACAAACGACCACTACGAGAAATGGAACCGCTTTGCGCCGCTGGCGCTCTTGATCGTCGGGATCGGCGTGTCGATCATCGGGGACGCGACCATCGGCAAGGCGCGGGGCAAGCGCGGCTGGGTGCTCAAGGGCACGCTGGGGCTGATCGTCCTCAACGCGGGGCTGTCGATCTTCGGTGAGGCGGTCAAGAGCCGCGCCTTGTATGAGGCCGAACTCAACGCGCGGTTGAAAGACCAAAAGCTCAACCTGTAAGAGGCCAATGCCGCAACCGCGCACTTATCGCACGCATGCGCTCATCCTGCGCCACCGTGATTTTGGCGAGGCTGACCGCCTCATCACCATCTTGACGCCGCAGCACGGCAAGTTCGACGTGCTGGCAAAAGGCGTGCGCAAGCCCACCAGCACCAAGACCGGCCACCTCGAGCTGTACACCCACAGCGATCTGCTCATCGCGCGCGGCAGCAGCCTTGACCTTGTGACACAAGCTCAGATGCGCAACCCCTATCTGGCGCTGCACGAGGACTTGCTGCGCGGGGCCTACGCCACCTACTGCGTCGAACTGCTCGACCGCTTCACCGTCGAGGAGGATGTGCGCCACGACGCGCTCTTTGCGCTGCTAGATGCCACCTTTGAACGCCTGTGCTACGATCCCGACGTGCTGCGCGTCGTGCGCTATTATGAAATGCGCCTGCTGGATGAGGTGGGCTTCCGCCCAGAACTTAACGCGTGTGTTGTCACGCAAGCGCCGATCCTGCCTGAGGATCAATACTTCAGCCATGCGGAGGGCGGCGTCGTTTCGCCCGAGGGAGCAGCGCACCTCTCTAACTTGGTCGCGCTGCCCTTGAAGACGCTCAAGCTCATGCGGCACTTCCAGCGGGCGCGCGACTACGCCAAGCTGACTGACCTGCACATCTCCCCCGCCGAGCATAGCGACTTTGAGCGCGTCATGCTGGGGTTCATCCGCCACACGCTCGAGGCGCGCCTGCGCAGCATCGACTTCATCCGCCTCATTCAGCGCTGACGGCTGCTAAACTGAACGCCGTCGCATCTGCCAGACCGCGGCCAGCAGCAGGCCACCCGCCGCCGCCACGTAAAACGCCACCAGCAGCGCCCACGGCGCGATGACCGGCAGCAGCTCGCCCGTCGTCACAAGGCGCACGTTGAACGTGAGCAGCGCCTGCTGGTTGACGAGGATGCTCTGCGTGGCGAGCGCGGTCGTCACCGGGTTGAGGCCAGTCAGCAGCATGTCGGCGTAGATCGCACCTACCTCACGCCCTACATCAGACGTAACGACGCCCACCCCGCTCACCGCGAAGCCATACGCCCCGCCCAGCAACACGTTGGACGCAATCGGCAGGCCGATCACCAGCGCCAGCGTGAAGATGTAGACGCGAATCGTCGCCACCAGTGTTCGCTCCGTCGTCGTGCTGAAGAACAGCCCCAGCGCCCCCAACAGCAGCGCTGTCGCCATCAGCCCCACCACAGAGAGGATCACCTCCACTTGGCTGATGCCACCGAACAGGAACGAGATCGCTTGCAGCGGGATGGCGGCTAGCACGAGCAGCGCCATGTAGCCCAACGCTGCCACCATCTTGCCCAGCAGAAACGTCGGGGTGGGCAGCAGCGTCGTCGTCAGCAGGTCGTAGGTCTGGCGTTCGCGCTCCCCGCTGACCGCGCCCGCCGTCAACGCTGGGACGACTAGCACGATCAGCGCCAACTCCACCGCCACTACCCCGCGGAAGAGCGTCCGCCCCACTTGGCCCGTCTCGACGACGCTCAGACCGCTCAACTCCGACAGGGTGATGAGGTACAGCAGCACGGTGAACGCTCCCATCAAGAGCACAAACACGCTGATGATGGCGAACGCCCGCGCCCCGCGCATCCGCCCGCGCAGTTCCTTGATCGTCACTGGATTGGCGTGGTAAGCGCGGCGGTCGCGCCACATCTGCCACAGCAGCCAGCTCAACGGGATGAGCAGCGCCAGCGCGGGCAGATAGCCCCATGCCAGCAGCGCAGCGGCGTTCGCGCCCCATGCGCCCAGCGCCAGCGGCCACGCCCAATTTTCCTGCCCCAGCAGCGCCACCGCCAGCATCAGCGCCGCGCCGGTGTTCGCGCTCAGCCCCAGCAGGATGAACAGCGGCGCATCGCCGACGAAGCCGCTGGCCAGCCTTGCCGCCCATGTGCCCCCCTCTGGTCGCAGCAGGCCCAGCGCTAGCAGCGCCACTAGCGACACCGCGTGCAGCGCGCCCGTCGCCTGCATCACCGCCGACAAACGGTTCAAGGCGGCCTCGCGCGGGCTGAGGGCTTCCACGCTCACCCATGCGATGCGGCTCATGTCACCAGCCCCCGCGTCACTTTCATGAACATCGTCTCAAGGGTCTTCTCTTCCTCTTGGAAGCCCAGCGGCACGATCCCTGCGTCGAACAACGCGCGGTGGAAGGCTTGGATGCCCTCATCGGTGTCGATCATCTCGACGCGCAGGCGCGTTCGGCCGGCGCGCGGCGTGATGAACTCCACGGTGCGCACGCCCATTCGCCCCAGCGCAATCGTCTTGACCGACTCAGCCTGCTGGTTGTCGAGCAGGGTAATCACGATGTCGCGCGTCTCCATCAACTGCGCCTTCAGCTGGTCAAGGCTGCCCTGCATGACCACCTGCCCCGCCTCGACGATGCCGATATGGGTACAGATGTCCTCTACGTCAGCGAGGATGTGCGTGCTGAAGAAGATCGTCTTGCCCATGCGGGCGAGTTCCGCCAGCAGCTCGCGGATTTCGACGCGGGCGCGCGGGTCAAGGCCGCTGGCTGGCTCGTCGAGGATCAACACCTGCGGATCGTGCGCCAGCGTCCGCGCCAGCGACAGGCGCTGCTTCATCCCGCGGCTGAGCTTGTCGACCATGTCCTCACGCCGATGAGACAAGTCCACCAGCTCCAGCAGGTCGTTCACTAGCGTCTTACGGGCGTTCTCAGGGATCTCGTAGCACGCGGCGAAGAAGTCGAGATACTCCCACACGCGCAGGTCTTCATACACGCCGAACTCGTCAGGCATATAGCCGATGGCGCGGCGGACGGCGCGGCGCTCTTTTAACACGTCGAAGCCGGCTACGGTGGCCGTGCCGTGGTCAGGTTTGGTGAGCGTTGTCAGGATGCGCATGGTGGTTGTCTTGCCCGCGCCGTTCGGCCCCACAAAGCCGTAGATCGCCCCCTGCGGCACGCTGATCGTCATGCCTTGCAGCGCGTCGAAATTGCCGAAGCGCTTCTTCAGGTCGTGTGTTTCGATGATGTTGCTGCTCATGCCGGTCTCCCGCTCATGGTGATACGAAGGCTGCGCAGGCGCGATACACCCGTGGCAAAGGTGGACACTAACCGCGCCCGGACGGCGTTCCCCGGCCCAACGTAGGCCGCTGGGGCGTCAATCGTGTACTCTTGCAGCCGCACGTCTTGCAAGTCCCACGTGTGGGATTGCCAATTCCACAGGGATACTTCCAACTGGTTGGCGAAGCCGCTGGCGCGGTTGAAGGTCAGCGTGAAGCTGTCCACCGCGGCCAGTTGCGCGGTCGGCAGCGGGACAAACTGCACCACCACCCCCTCATCGGGGTTGAGGATGATGTCGTCTACGCCGGCGTTGGCCACGTCGAGCAGGCCCGCCATGCGCGCTAGCTCACGATCCGTCGGGATGATGCGCTCTAGCATCGTCCACAGGAATTGATCCGCCACCAGCGTGACACGCCCCGCCGGCCGCTCGACCGTCACCGTCAGCCCGACGATATAGAGCGTGTCATCTACGCTGCGCCAAGTCGCGTTAAAGATGTCCACGTCCTGCGGGAACTCGTTCGACCAGCCGACCAAGTAGAGGCGATCCCCTAACGCGACGTGGTTGTACTGGTCGCGGATGAAGCTTTGCAAGAAGTTCTGCCGCCGAACGAACGCACGGGCGGCGGTTAGGTCAGGGGTGAAGCTGGACTGCGGCAGGATGAGAGACGCTGTGTTCAGCTCGGTGAAGGCGCTGGCCTGCCGCCCGATACTGAATGATGGGCGCAGGGCGCGGCTGTTCTCAAAGCGGCTGGCAACAGGCTGCCCCTCTAGCCCGACGTAGGTGAATTCGCCGGGGGCGATAGTCAGCACCTCGCCGGCGGCGATGTCCGGCAGTTGCAGCGCCCCTCGCCGCGACAGGATGACCGGCGATTGCAGCGCGCTGGCCGTGTCGTTGCGGATGAAGCCTTGATAGGTCTGCGAGCCGTCCGGATTGGTGCGCAGCGTCAGCGCGCCGCTGAGGGCAGGCGCAGCGACCGGCTGTGTCAGCGCGAAGTTGCTGTAGATGCCCCCGTCGACGGTCACGCTGCGCGCGCTTGTCGTGAGCGACTGGACCACCTCAGCGGTCGATTGCAAGTTGGCAGCGGCCTGCCCTACGCTCGGCAGGGCGTACAGGAAGCGCTCGCCCGTCGGCGCAAGCGTGAACGTGTCGCGCCGCGGCGAAAGCAGCCCGATCAAGGTCTGCTCCAGCGCTTGGGGCTGGCCATCCCACAGGCGCACCACCCGCAGGCGACTCAACAGCACCTCGTTCCCGCGCAGGTTGAACCCCACCGAAGACGCCACCAGCGTGAACAACGCGATGCTCAGCGGGATCGTCCCCCACGCCCATTCCTGCCGCTTGAGGCGCGTCAGCAGCCAATAGTTCAGCGGGCCGATCACGATCAAGTAGGCAACCACAAACGCGATTAACGCCGTCACCGGCGGCAGCAGTTCCTCGCCGGGCAGCGTGGCAATGGCCGTCGCGGCAGCGCTCGGCTCCATCAGGCCGCGCCCCCAACTGTTGGCCAACGGGACGCTCGTCAGCATCTGCTGCCAGAAGCGAGGCAGTTCATCCCACACCGCCAACGGCGCGAGCAGTGGATCCACGCCGAAGAAGTCCACCGTGCCATCCCCAACGCTGCGCCGCACGAGCAGCGCCCCCTCGGCGTGGTCGATGAGCACCTGCGCGCCTGCGACGGGCTGCCCCGTGCTGATCTCGACGCGCCCGCGCAACGCCTCGCGGCTGCCGATCCACGCCGCCAGCGCGTCAACCTCGTCCACAATCCGCGCGCGCACCTCAGACACGGGCGCAATCTCGCCCAGCGCGGCAAGGCTGCCCTCAAAGCGCGTGCCGCCCAGCGCGATCAGATGGCCGCCGTTCAGCGCCCACAGCCGCAGGGCAGCGCGCTGCTCACCCGTGAGCGCGTCCGGGGCCAAGTCGTACAAGAAGATCGCATCCGCCGCGTAGAGCGCCTCGGCGTGGGGGGGCAGTCGGCTCGGCGACCACGTCACCTGAACGATGCTGCTCCCAGCGGGGCGCACGTCGCCCAGCGCCAACGTGCCAACCGTGGCCTGCGTCAGGACGATGTACACCTTGTCGCGCGGCTGCACCGGGCGGACAGGCGCGGCGGCTTGGGCGTAGCGTTGATCGTCCTCGCCGACGAACTCCACCACGACTTGCCGCGCGAAGTCGCGCAGCCGCACATAGATCAGCGCCTCTTTGCGCGTGCCCGTTGGTAGGTCGAGCGGCGTGCTGAAGGCGTTGGCCAGCGCGCGCCCGTTCGTCTCTGGCCGCACGATCAACCGCCCACTGAGCGGCACGCCGTCGTTGTTGATCTCGACCAGCAGCGGCGTCCACTCTTCCGCGCGAAAGCTACCGTCAAAGCCCGCTTGCACACGCATCGTCAAGGCGGGGGTCGTCAGCGCGGCGTTCACCCCCGTGCTGACGACCCACACAGCGAGCAGCCAAAACCAAGCTCTCATGTCTCATCAATACCCGTGGGTGTTGTCAGATGGATTGTAGCACAGCCAGCAAGACGGTTCAGCAGTCGATTCAGCCGGTTTGCCAGCGCGCGCGTGACTTGGCGCGCGCTACTCGTCCGACGGCAGCCGCCCCGTGTAGCGAGCACGCGGGCGGATCAAGCGATCCTCACCGTACTGCTCAATTGCGTGGCCGATCCAACCGACCGTGCGCCCCAGCGCAAACAGCCCCAGCGCGCTGCCCGCGGGTAGCTCCATCACTTCCGCCGCCGCCACCAGCGCAAAGTCGATGCTCGGCAGCTCGTTGATGAGTTCCTGGGCCGTCTGCACCGCGGCCTGAATGACGGCCAAGCGCGGCGAGGCTGCATAGTGTTCTTGCAGCAGCATCAGCAGCAGCTCGGCGCGCGGGTCACCGAGGGGGTAGAGCTTGTGGCCGAAGCCGGGGATGTCCTCGCCGCGCCGCAGCCGCCCCGCCATCCACTCGCGTACGTCTGTCGGGGTCACCACCGATTGCAAGAACGCCTCCACGCGCTCGGTGTAGCCGCCGTGTTTGACCCCGCCCAACGCCGACAACCCAGCGATGACCGCCGCGTAGGGCGTGGCTCCGGCGCTGGCTACTACCCGCGCTGTGAACGAAGAGGCGTTCAGCTCATGATCGGCGCAGATCACCAGAATCGAGTTGAACATGGCCTCGGCGTGGGGGTCTTCTGGGCGCAGGCCGCGCTGGAGCATCGCCGCGATGCGGATGTTTTCCGGCACGTCCCCCGCCATGACCGACCCCATCAGCCGCAGGATGCGCGCGCCGGTCTGCATCACCCCCGCAGGCCGCAGGTCATACGCCCCCGGGTCGTCGCTGGCCGCAATCGGCAGCACCGTCTGCATCGTTTGCAGCGGCGATAGATTCGCCCCGTCCATCTCAAGGTGCATCAACATCGTCTCGTACAGCCGCGCGCTCACCTGTACCTTGAGGTCGAACAGGCTGTCGGCGCTGTCGATGCTACCCGTCCACAGCAGCGAGGCCACTTGCTCAATCGTGGCGTTGCGCGCCAACATCCGAAAGTCGACCCCACGATAGTACACATTGTGCCCATCGATGAGCGTTAGAGCGCTTTCCAGCACCGGCGCACCCCAATGCAGCGCATCCTGCGCGAGCTGCTCCGGGTTGCGGCGCCCCTCTTTGCGCGCCAGCAGCTTCTCGATGTCCTCCGCGTAGTAACGGCGGTTGCGCTGGCCAGACGTGCCGCTGCTGCGAATCAATCCGCGGCTGACGTAGGCATACAGCGTCGGCAAGCTCACTTCCAACAGCGCCGCCGCTTCGGCAGCGGTCATGTAGCGATCTTTAGGCATACGCTTCCCTGCTAACCAAGCCTTTTTGCTTGATTGTAATCAATGTTGTTCAATATTGTCACATTTGCTCTGGCAAAGTCTACAACTTTTGCTAGACTAATCAAAATCGTCACAAATGACAGGGCGATCATGCGTTGGTTTATCTTCACTTTGCTCCTCCTGACGCTTGCGGCCTGCCGCCAGCAGCCACCCGCTAACACCGCTGATCTTGACATCAGCCTGACCATCACCCCAGACAACCTCGTCGGCGAGGCGCTAGCCGTCGTCACTGTGCGCGACCGCACGGGCCAACCCGTCGACAACGCCCGCGTGCAGCTGCGCGGCGACATGACACATGCGGGCATGGTTCCCGTGATCGTCGAGACGTCCACCAGCGCCGACGGCCGCTACGAGCTGGACTTCAATTGGACGATGGGCGGTGATTGGTTCGTCGATGTGACGGTAACGCTGCCAGACGACACCTTTGCCCGCCAGCGCTTCAACTTTCGAATTCGTTCCTAGTCCACAACGCGTTCAGAGCAGGGAAATCGCGGCGGAGTTCTTGCAGCAGAGCGTTGGCGATCGGGGTCAAGGGGCGGCTGGTGTCATACAACAGGCTGATCTGGCGCTTCATCGGCACATCGTCTAGTCGCAGCGCTGCAAGCGTGCCCGCCGCCACTTCCCGCTGCACCGCGTACTCTGGCAAGATGCCCACCCCTATCCCCGCGAGGATGCTCTGTTTGATCGCTTCGGGGTTGTCAAACTCGCCCACCACGCGCGGCGACACGTCCAAACGCTGCATCAAGCGGTCGATGAAGATGCGCGTGCGGCTGTAGGGCTGCCGTGTGATGAACGGCTCGCCGTTGAGCGCCTGCGGCGCGACGCTGGCGCGCCCGGCGAACGGGTGCGACGGGCACACCACCAGCAGCATCTCCACGTCGCGCAGGATGATTCGCCCTAACGCGCTGAGGATGATGCCATCCATCTCCCCCTCGACGAACCCCAAGTCCATGCTTTTGTTAGCGACAGCCGCGGCCACCTCCTGCGTAACGCCGGTATGCAGCGTCACCGTCAAGTTCGGGTAGCGGCTGCGAAACGCGCTGATCCACGACGGCAGCAGGTAGACGTTGATGCCCGGGGTGGCCATCACGCTCACTTGGCCGCGCGCCAAGCTGCTAACCGCTGTCACGCTCGCCTCGGCTTCGTTGACCAGCGCCAAGATGCGCTGCGTGTACTCGTACAACACCTCGCCCGCAGGGGTCAGCACGGCCCCGCGTCGGCTGCGGTTGAACAACTGCGTGCCGAGCGCCGTCTCTAGGTCTTGAATGTGCTGGCTCACCGCCGGCTGGGTCATCGGCAAGCGCTTGGCCGCCGCGCTGAAGCTGCCCTCTTGGATGACCGCAGCGAAGATTTCCAACTTGTAGAGGCTGAGCATCACACACCATCCATAACAAAAGGGTTATGGAAATTATAGGGGAGTTTTGAAAGTTGAGAATGCAAAGGTTGGGGTGTCGCGCAATTAATGCACGAGCTCCAACAAATGCGCCTCGCGGAACGCCTCGACCTGCTGGCGGCCTTGTGGCGTCAGATGCGCGATGCCAGCTTCAACCCGAATCCACCCCCACGCGCGCAGCCGCAGCAGCACCCGCTGCATCCGCCCGCGCGGCCAGCGCAGGTGCTCGTGCAGCGTCGCCACGGCCAGCTCATCTGCCGCTTCCGCCGCGCCTTCGTGTCGGTAGAGGTGCGCGAGGATCACTTGATCGTCGAACTGCTGACGCATCGCTGCGCGGCGCAAACTGACCGAGACCAGCCCATAACGCGGCGACACCGCCAGCACAGCCACGAACAGGACGAACATCATCAGGGCCATTGACGCCGAGATCGACGAGTCCCACCGCTCGATGAGCTGCGTGCCCAACGTGCGGTTAAGCGCCGCCAGCACGTTACGCATCTCGACCAGCCCAAACACGCTGCCCCGCGCCAGATCGTAGCCCCAATAGGCCCCAGCCGCGCCAATCGCCGGGCTGAGCAGCAGCATCCTCCCCAGCCGATCTGTCAGCAGGTAGGCCGCCGCCGGTGGGATAATGAAGAACGCCACCACTAAGATCGACCCGACCGCATCAAACGCCCCCACCGCCACCAAGCTCACCAAGACCATCAGCGCGTAGTGCAGCATCCCCGGGCGGAAGCCGAGCGCCGCCGCCAGCGCCGCGTCAAACGTGCTGAGCTTCAACTCCTTGTAGAGCAGCAGCACGAACCCCAGCGTGATGAGCGTGAGCAGCCCCATCACCGTGAGCGACTTTGGCCAAAAGACCAACGTCGGGGCCGCGCTCGTCAAGCCCACTTGATAGGCCTGTGCAGCGGTGTACGTCCCACAGTTGGCGCACACCTCGCGGAACTCAGCGCGCGCGTCGCGGGGGCTGATGTTGAGCGCGCGACAGTTGACGCACTGGCGAGTCAAGACAGCGCGCGGGTCGTCCGGCGTGATCGTCACCGCCTCGCAGTTCTCAAGGCAGTGGCTGTTGGTGTTGGCCCACGCCATGCCGATCTCGCCCACCAGCACTGAATCGGTGTCGAGGTGCACATTGTCCACATAGCGCGAGACGAAAATCACGGCGACGGCGAACAGCAGCGGGAACACCAGCCCCAGCGCCGCATCCTGCTTGACCAAGCCAGAGCGTTCGATCAGCTCGGTGAGGACGACGGTCAGCACGCCCGCCGCCGCTGCGCCCACGATCAACAACGGGGACGACAAATCCGGCGGCAGCCCCAGCAGCCCTGTCATGATCAAGAACGCCACCACGATCCCTAGCAGCACTGTGTGGCTGATCGCGTCGCTGGTGAGCGCCATGCCGCGCAGCAGCAAGTACACCCCTAACACACCGCCGCAGACGGCAATCAGCGCCCCCAGCAGCACCGCCACCGTGCGTGGGTCGCTCAGCACAGCGTTGATCGCCTCAGGGGGCGCCAACAGCAGCAGCAGCCGTACAAATAGGTCTTCAAGCGCGCCCATCGTCCCCCCCTTGCTCTGAGCGTTCCGCTTGTTCCGCCGCGCGGATGCCCTCATAGGTCAGCGTCCAGTGGGTTCCGCTGGCTTGGATGAGGCCATCACGACGGAGTTTCTCAAGGCCGATGGTGGCCTCCCCCCCGCGCACGCCGCGCACAAACGCATCCGGCACGCGGCTCGACGCGCCGCCGTGGTCACTAGCGTACTTGTAAAGGTCAGCCAGCACGTGCCGCGCCGCGTAGCGCTTCTGATCGGCGCGTTGGCGCAGCATTGCCCAGATCAGCCCGCGCCCCGGCGCAAAGGCCAGCGACACGAACACCAACAGCGCCGCCACAATCACGATCATCGGGCCAGTCGGCAGCTTGCGATCCACCGCGCTGAGGATGGCCCCCACACCGCCCGCGAACGCCCCCATCACCCCAGCCAGCACCACCATCTGCCCCAGATGGTGCGTCCATTGGCGCGCAGCCACGCCGGGCGCAATCAACAGCCCTACCATCAAGATCACCCCTGCGAGTTGCAAGCCCAGCACAATCGCCACCACGATCAACGTCGAGAGGGCGAGGCTCAACAGCACAACCGGGAAGCCGTTGGCGGCGGCGAACTCCACGTCGAATGTGATGAGCTTGAACTCCTTCCAGAAGGCCACCAACACGACGAACGCCACCCCGCCGACGACGGAAATCAACTGCACGTCGCGCTCGACCATCGCAGCAGCTTGGCCAAAGATGAAACTGCTCAAGCCAGCTTGGCTGGCGTCTGGCCGCGCTTGGATGTACGTCAGCAAGGCGATCCCAGCGGCAAACCACGCCGCCAACACGACGCCCATCGCCACATCTTGTTTGAGGCGGGTGCGGCTCGTCAGCAGGTGGATACCGAACACCCCCAGCCAACTGGCCACACCTGCGCCGATGAGCAGCACGCTCAGCTCACGCCCAGCAAGCAAGAATGCCACGCCCACGCCCGGCAGCGCGGCGTGCGCCAGCGCGTCGCCGATCAAGCTCTCGCGGCGCAGCACGGCAAAACTGCCCAAGACGCCGCTCACGACGCCCAACACCGCGCCGCCCAGCGCTACCGTCCGCAGGGTGTGGTCATAGGTCACGCCCAACATCCACTCGCTGAAGGGCACGAACAGCACCCCCAGCAGCGCCACCGCGGCAATCCCGCCCCAAACGCACACCTCGTCTCGACGCATCGCATCCCCCTTTAGTCGCCAGTGGCGATGGCCGCCTGCCCGTGCTCCATGAACGAGACCCGCCCACCGTAGGCACGGCGCAAGTTCTCAGGGGTGAAGGTAGTGGCCGTGGGGCCGCTGGCGACCACTTCCACGTTGAGCAACGTCACCCAGTCGAAGTAATCGGTGATCGTCTGCAAGTCGTGGTGAACGACGATCACCGTCTTGCCCTGCGCCCGCAGCGCCTGCAAGATGCCCACAATCGCCCGCTCGGTCACCGCGTCCACCGCGGCGAACGGCTCATCCATGAAGTAGATCTGCGCGTCTTGCACCAGCGCCCGCGCTAAGAACACGCGCTGCTGCTGCCCGCCGGACAGTTGGCTGATCTGGCGGTGGGCGAGGTCAGCCAGTGAGACCTGCTCCAGCGCGTGGAGGGCAGCCTCGCGCTCGCGGCGGCCCGGGCGGCGGAACCAGCCCAGCCGCCCGTACAGCCCCATCATCACCACGTCGAGAACGCTCGTCGGGAAGTCCCAATCGACGCTGCCGCGCTGCGGCACATAGCCGACGAGCGACCGCGCCTGCTCGTAGGACTGGCCGAAGAAGAGCGCTCGGCCAGCCGCCCGCGGGATCAAATTCAGCACGGCCTTGATGAGCGTCGTCTTGCCTGCGCCGTTGGGACCGATGATCGCCATCAGCACCCCGATGGGCACGTCGAGGTCAACGTCCCACAGCACCGGCTTCCGCTGATAGGCCACCGTCAGGTCTTCGACATGTAACGCGATAGTTGGTGAACTGCCGTTCTGTAAGGGCATCGATCCGCCTCCTTGATTAGGCTGGGGGGCAAGTGAACTCAAATAGTTCAGCAGGCGGCGTTGGCAGCAGCCCGTCCGGCCACTCGGGGATCGTCAAATCAACCCCCGCGCACGCGAACGATTGCAGGATCGTGTAGACGTTCTCGGCGATCATCCCAATGTACGTCCCGCCGAAGGAATCGGGGTCGCCCATCGCGTCTGAGTAGAGGTCACGCACGCCCATCCGCACGTCGCTGCCAGCGGCTCGCACCGCCTCCACCACCGCGCGGATCGTGTTAGGCGGCACGCTGCTCTCCACGAACACCACCGGGATACTCTCAGTTAGGATCTGCTGCACGACCTCTTGAATGTCGCCCACGCCAGCCTCAGCCTCTGTGCTGATGCCCTGCACTGCGCCCACCTGCCAGCCAAACGCCGCCCCGAAATAGAAGAACGCATCGTGCGAGGTGAGCAGATGACGTTGATCCTGCGGCACGCTCTGCATGGCGGCCAGCGCCCACTCGTTGAGCAGCTCCAATTGTACGACATAGTCCGCCGCGTTTTGACGGTAGACATCTGCGTTGGCGGGGTCACGCGCGGCCAGCACATCCGCCAGCGCCTCAGTCGCCAACGCCCAGTTAAGCGGGTCAAACCAGAAGTGCGGGTCGTCCACGCCTGACCCATCTTCTACCTCGACGACGAAGCCAGCCGCTTTCACCATCTCGCCCAAGCTGAAGATTTTCACACCCCGCTCAGCCAGCGCGCGGAACACCGCCCCAAACTGCCCCTCAAGATGCAGGCCGCTGTACACGACCACATCGGCTCGGTTCATCGCGGCAATGTCTGATTCCGTCGGCTGATAGAGGTGCGGGTCAACGCCCGGCCCCATCAACGCGGTGATCTCGACGCCTTGCGCCCCATCAGCTAAGATCGCCACCAAGTCAGCCGCTTGGGTGGTAGTCGCAATCACTTGAAACGCCCGAGGCTGCGCCCAAGTCATCATCACAAACAAAAAAATGCTCATTGCTGCCAGATAGCGCATCATTGCAAGTCCTTAATGTGCTTGGCTTCTGTCAATCTATTTTTAGGCTAGCTTAAAAATTTTGTCAAGTCAATCGAAGTTTTGGGAGAGAAGGGGGGCTGCTGGCAGCCGCGGTGCGCTCTGGCCGTGAAGGCTTGGGTAAGGACAGGGCCTGCCCTGTCCTTAAATGGGCGAAGAGCCTGCCCTGTTGGATTTGTTGATCTAACAGACGCAGCAGGCTACGTCCCTACAGCGCTTTTACACAGCTGTCATCTTCAGCGTTTCGTCGGCTGCTCGTCGGGGAAATACTTCTGTTGGAGCGCGCGCACATCCGCCTCAGAGATGGGGCGCAGCGCCCCCAACGCCCGCGAGCGCAGCAGCGCGGCGGCGCTGAACTCGGCCACCTCCACGCGGTCGAACGCTTGCAGCAGCGTGCCGCCTGTGGCGAGCACGGCATCATTGCGCAGCAGCAGCACCGGCGTCTGCGCAGAGACGAGCTGCGCCACCTGCTGCGGCGCGCTGAACTCAAGGCCGTAGTCAGCCATCGGCATTTCGCGCAGGACGATGTACGTCTCTGGGATCAGCTTCGTGTCGAACGGGGCGCTGCGCGTCACCCCAAAGCTGAGCACAGCGGGCGGCTGCGCGCTCATGATGCAGTGGACGTGCGGGTGTGCGGCGTAGATCGCGCGGTGCAGCCTCACAGCGCGGCTGGGCGTGCGCCCCACCTCGCGCTGGCCGTTCAAGACCCGCACGATGTCGACCTCTTCGATGTACTTGCGGTCAAACCCATAAGGCGTGATCAAGAAGTCGTCCTCGGCCAAGCGCAGCGAGACCGTGCCGCCTGTGCTGGTCATCAGACGACGTGCATAAGCGCGCTTGACCACGTCCACGATTGCGCGGCGGCCTTCCAACTCGGCGCTGCTGCGTTTACCGGCGGCGAACTCTGGCAGCGGGTCATGATCGTGATGGAACAGCGCGACTTGCTCCACAGTGAGCGGCTCAATCACCCCCAAGCTGGCCGCGTTGATCTGCGTTTGCGCGCTGAACTCAAGCGTCTCAAGGCGGTGGAAGGCCTTCAGCAGGCTGTCTGCCCCCGCGACGACGCCGTGATTTTCCAGCATGACGACGTTCGGCCCGGCGCCGAAGGCTTGCGCGATGCGCTCGCCCAGCGCCTCCGTGCCGGGGAGAGCATAGGGCGCATAGCCCACTGGCCCGCACACGTCGAACGTCTGCGGTGTCAAGCGGCCCTCTGGCACTTGCCCCACCAAGCTGAACGCCACGAGCGCCGTCGGGTGGGCGTGGACGATGGCGCGGATGTCGGGGCGCTCAAGGTAAATGCGGCGGTGGAAGGGCAGCTCGCTGGAGGGGGCATGCCGCCCCTGCGCTGTGCCGCCTGGCAGCACGCGCACGATGTCCTCAGGGGTCAGGCGGCCTTTGTCCACGCTGGCGGGCGTGATCCAGATGCTGCCGTCCTCGTCGTGGATCGAGAGGTTGCCGCCGCTGGTGGTGGTCAAGCCTTGCTCGTAAAGACGCAGCATGATCTCAGTCAGTTGGTGATGCGGCGGCAGCAGGTCAAAACGCATGAGTCACTCCATAACATTAAGGATACGGCACGAGTTCAACTAACGGCAGGAGGCGGCGCGCCTCAGCAGGATCGAGTTGAGCCGTGCCCGCCTGCTGCACCACCGCGCCCGCGTAGGCAAAGCCGCGTCGCAAACCCATCTCGAACGGCTCGCCGCGCTGGATCGACTCAGCAATCCCGGCGACAACGGCATCGCCTGCGCCGCCCGCGCTGACTACTGGCACGTCCAGGGGTGGGATGTGCCACGCGGCATCGGAGCGCACGGCCAGCGCGCCGTCCTCCCCCAGCGTGACGATCACCGTCGTTCCGCATCGGTCGACGATCTGGCGCGCAGCAGCATAAGCATCCGCCAGCGTGTGAATTGAGCGCCCCGAGAGGCGGCTCAGCTCGTCGCGGTTGGGCTTGATGAGGTCTGGGGCAGCCTCTAGCCCCGCGCTCAAATTTGGCTCGTCCGCGTCGAACAGCACATAGACCCCCGCCGCTCGGCACTGCCGAATCCACGCGGCGTAATGCGCCGGCTCTACGCCCTGCGGCAGCGTCCCGCCCATCATCACGCAGGCGGCCTGCGGCAGCGCCTCGGCCAGCTTGGCCTCAAATTGAGCGATGTGCTGCGGCAGCACGCGCAGCATGTTAGTTGTGATCGTCGTCTGCTTCTGGTCGTCAGCGCTGGCGATTAACACGTTGATCCGCGACTCGCCCTCCACCTCGATGAAGTCAGTCTGCACACCTGCCGCGTGCAGGATGTAGCGGGCACGCTGGCCGAACGCCCCCGCCGCAAAGCCCAGCGCCAAGCTTGGCTGTCCCATCTGCCCCAGCACATATGAGACATCGCTCGGCTTGCCGCCGATGCTGATCACGTTCTCCGTCGCGCGGATCGTCTTGCCCGGCTGAAACGAGGGGATCAGCAGGGTGAGGTCAATCGTGGTGTTGGCGGTGATCGTCACGACAGGGCGCATCGGCGGCCTCATTCTGTGAAGTTGGTGATCGCGTCTTCCATGCGGGCGCGCTCCGTTTCCATCATCGGGCTGGCCCCCAGCGCCCGCGATTGCAGGATGATGTAGGCGTTGTTGTCGAGCCGCTCCACTGCGTCAAAGGCGGCGAAGAGGTCTTTGCCCATCAAGAATAGGCCATGCCACGGCGCAATCGTGCCCGCCGCGTGGCTGCGGATGCGCTGTTCACGGCCTTTCATGCTCTCCGCGATATTGGCCGCCAGCACCTTGCTGTGCGCAGGCGCGTAGCGGACGACAGGAGTCACGCCAAACTTGCGGGTTGCCTCCAAGACGGGCGGCATGTGCTGCTCGGCGGCGGCGAACACGAGCAAGTTACGCGCGTGTGCGTGGATCACCCCCGTGCCGTACTCGCCAAACTCTTGATGGAGCCGCAGGTGCACTTGGCTCTCGCGGCTAATGGAGCCATCCCCTACCAGCACCTCACCAGCAAAGTTCACCACCAGCACATCCTCTGCGTTGAGCTGCCACTGTCGCTGTGACCCTGAGTAGCGCGGCGAGATGCAGATCAGATCGCCCACGCGCTCGCTCAGGTTGCCGCCCGCGGCGTCAGTGAGCTGCCGCGCAAACAACATCCGACCGATATACGCCACACGCTCCCGCGCTTTGCAGATCGCGGGGTCAGAAAGGATCTCTTCCGACGTCTTCATGCTTCCCCCTCTCAAGAAATGATGCCATGACCACTCGCACAAATCGCCCAATCATGCTGCGCGGAATGCCCACGGCGTATTATACTCAAATGTGAATCGTTCGACACAAAACGAAAGCAAACGAAATGAACCCTTTTGAGTTTGCCACAGCGGGGCGCATCCTCTTCGGGGCGGGCAGCGTGCAGCAGCTCGGCAGCGTCGCCGCCGCCTATGGAACCCGCGCCCTACTGGTAACAGGGGGCAACCCACAGCGCGCTCAGCCCATCGTCGCGCTCTTGGAAGCCGCCCGCCTGACCGTGACGGTCTACAGCGTCCCCCATGAGCCGACCGTGCCGCTGGCGCGCGAGGCAGTCGCGCTGGCGCGGCAGGTCAACGCGCAGTTGGTGATCGGCTTTGGGGGCGGAGCCGCGCTGGACGCGGGCAAGGCCATCGCCGCGCTCGCCACGAATCAAGGCGACCCGCTGGACTATCTAGAGGTCATCGGGCGCGGCCAAGCGCTGAGCGAGCCGCCGCTGCCCTACGTTGCCGTGCCCACGACCGCCGGAACTGGCGCGGAGGTCACGCGGAACGCCGTCCTCGCCTCGCTGGAGCATCGCGTCAAGGTCAGCCTGCGCTCGCCGTTGATGCTGCCGCGCGTCGCGCTGATCGACCCGGCGCTGGCGCTGAGTGTCCCGCCGAACGTGACGGCCAGCACCGGCATGGACGCACTCACCCAAGTAATAGAGCCGTTCGTCACGCCCGCCGCCAACCCGCTTACCGACGCCTTCGCCCGCGATGGGATCGTCCGCGCTGCCCGATCTCTGCGCCGCGCTCACACCCACGGGGACGATCTGAGCGCGCGCGTGGATATGGCGCTGGCAGCGTTGATGGGCGGGCTGGCGCTGGCCAACGCGCGGCTGGGGGCGGTGCACGGCTTTGCTGCGGCCATCGGCGGCATGTTCGACGTGCCGCACGGGGCGATCTGCGCGGCGCTGCTCGCGCCCGTCATGCGGATGAACGTGCACGCCCTGCGCGCGCGCGATCCACAGCACCCCGCCCTCGCGCGCTATGCAGAAGTAGCACGGCTAGTCACAGGACGCGCCGACGCCAGCCCTGAGGACGGCACAGCGTGGATCGCCGCGCTCGCGTCAGACTTGGCCATCCCGCCGCTGAGCGCCTACGGCATCACCTCTGACCACTTCGATGAGATCGCGCACAAGGCCGCCCAAGCGAGCAGCATGAAGGGCAACCCGGTCGTCCTCACACACGAAGAACTCGTGACGATCCTAGCAGCAGCCACGTGAGCGCGCCCCTACCCTATAGGGTGCGCGATGGTCGTCATCAAGCTGATGTTGTGCGTCGTGGCGTACAGGCGCGAGTACTGCACGACGATCGGCGTCGTGCTGCGCAGGCGCACCCCGTAGGGCACGTCGAAAGGAATCTGATAGCCGCCGACTTGGTCAGGGTCGTCCATGCGCACGTGCACGCAGCGCTTCGCCCCGATCACAATCTGCACGCCCTCCACAGGGTCGCGGTCGGCGAAGTAAAAATCTAAGGTGATCTGCGCGTCCTCAGCCGTCGCGTTCAGGATGCAGATCGCTTCGTGGTTCTTATAGATGGGGTCGTCGCCAACAGGCTTGGCAAGGTAAGCATCCGGGATGAACCAGACGCGCGCGCCTTCAGGGGTCATCGTGTCACCTCACGGACGGTTCGACTGAGCAAATTGATTGCGGCGGTAGATTTCATCGGGTCGCCCGACGATGTGGCGCACTTCGGCATCGCTCAGGAAGACAGGACCGCCCAACGCCGCCGCACTCAAAAAGACGCGCGCCCCCTTGACCGCCATCATCGTGATGTTGAGCACTTCCTGCGGGCTGCTGCCCAAGGCGATGAAGCCGTGATTTTCGATCAGGATTACGCGCGGCCAGACGCCTTCTTCATCGCGGAAGGCGCGCACCGCCTGACGGATGGCGTGCGCCAGCGGCAGCCCCGGGTCCGCATAGGGCACGTAGGCGCTGCGCGGGCCGCACAGCACCGCCTCCTCGGGGAAGGTGCGCCGTTGAGCGAAGTCGCGGGCGCGCGGGCTGCACAAGATCGACACAATCGGCGTGGGGTGCGTGTGGCCGATAAACGGCACGCCGCACTCCGCTAGCAGCAGCGCATGGAAGCTCACCTCAATCGACGGGTCCGAGGCCCTCGGGTCGACTTTGGCCGCCCGCGCAATCGCCTTCTGCTCGTCGAGCGTGGGCGGCGGGTCAGCCTCCAACATTGCGAGGATCGGCGCAAAGCGCACCTGCACCAAGCCGCTGGGATCCATCGTTTGCATCTGCTGGCCGCTGGCCTTGATGAGGAATGTCTCGTCGTCTACCCGTGCTGAGGTGTTCCCCTCACCGATGATGACTAGGTCGTGCGCGGGGTCGCCTAGGGTGCGCGTCAATTGCCAGAGGGTTTGGCGTAAGTCGTCCATCTTAGCCTCAAGAAAAGGGCAGGGGCTGCCCCCTGCCCACTCAACATGTCGTGGTTAGAAGTCGAAGTCGTTGATGTTCTCGGCGTTGAAGATGAATGGCGCGCCCAGCAGTACCTCCGAGCCGTTGACGATCATCAGCTCACCGAGGCGGCCCGCTTCGACGCTCGTCGCGCCCGGAACCAACGTACCATCGACCACCGCGCGCATCACATAGACCGCTGCATAGCCGAGGTCAATTGGGTTCCACAACACGACCGACTTCACGCAGCCTGAGTTGACGTAGGGCTTCATCGCGTTGGGCGTTGCTAGACCAACCACCGCCACCTCGCCGCACAAGCCGGCCTGCGTCACCGCATCCGCTGAGGACGGCGTGGCGACGCTCGTCATGCCAAAGATGCCGTCAATGTCGTCCCCATACTTGTTCAGCAGGGTAGTTGCTTGGTTGAAGCTCAACACGCTGTCCTCTTGGGCTTCCAGCGTCTCAAGCCAGGTCATGTTCGGGTAGCACTTGTTGGTATAGGCCCACATCTCAGCAATCCAGCGGGCTTGGTTCGGGGTGGTGAAGGTGCTCGTGACGATGCCGAAGGAGGCGTCTTCGCCCTTCTCAGCTGCCAGCGCGTCCATCATCGCCTTGGCAATGCCGTTAAACTCGGCTTGGTTGACGAACCACGTGCGCGCGTCTGGCTCGCTGTTGGCGTCATAGCCCACCACGTGGACGCCGCTGCTCAGCGCGCGGCGCAGCACTGGCGAGATCGCCACCGGGTCGTTGGCGGCGAACAAGACGCCGTCCACACCTTGCGCTAGATAGTTCTCGATGACCGTGATCTGGTCGTCGATGTTGGCCTCAGTCGGGCCGTCGGTGATGACCGTCACATTGCCCAGTTCCTCAGCGGCCTGCTGCATGCCGAGCGCGGTCGCGTCGAAGTAGCCGATGCCGATCAGCTTGGGCACGTCAACCAGCGTGATGGGCTGGCCGGCCTTGTCGGGGGCGTTCTGCGCGAGGCCGCCGTCATACTCCGGCATCTCCATCTCCTCGCCTTCCATGTCCATTTCCATCTCTTCGCCCGGGCAGGCCAGCGGGTTCACCGGCAGGTCGTCCGCGCCGTCCCAACGGCGCTCTTGCGCGCTTATCGGGGCGATGGTCATCGCCAGCACCAGCGTCATCCCAAGACCCATTACCAAAGATTTTTTGTTCATCGTTCCACACTCCATCAAGTTAATCGTTGCTGCTAAAACGAAAGGTTGTAAGTTGGCTCTCTAAGCTCTGTGCTGTATCAGCTCGCTCCTTTCTGCCTGTTCAGGCGCTGCTAGCTTTTTTGGCGTTGGCTTTGAATGAAGTTGTTGACGAGGATCGCAAAGATCAACACGAGGCCGATCACGATGATCGTGGCATCCTGCGTCACCCCGTTCAACGCCAAGCCGTTTTTGAGCAACTGGATCAACACCATCCCGATGACTGTGCCGGTGATGCTGCCCGTGCCACCGAAGATGCTCGTGCCACCCAAGACCACCGCCGCGATGACGTCGAGTTCCAGTCCGCTTCCCATATCTGAGCGCGTCGTTGTCACGCGCGAGACGAAGATCCACCCGGCTAACCCGGCCATGAACCCCGAGTAGCTGTAGATCAGCAGTTTAGCGCGGTTGACGTTCAAACCGCTAAAGCGCGCGCCTGTCTCGTTGTTGCCAATGGCGTAGAGCGTGCGCCCGAACGTCGTCCGCGCAAGGATCACCCATGAGACGATGACGCCGACGATCAAAAACCAAATCTGCGTCGGCAGACCCAAGAAGTCTCCTTGCCCGAGGGCGGTAAACCACTCTGGATAGCCGCGCACCGAGCGCCCCTCGCTGATGCCCTGCGCTAGCCCGCGATAGAGGGCCAGCGTCGCCAGCGTCATGATGAGCGGTGGGACACCCACCCGCACGATGAACAACCCGTTAACGAAGCCGCACAGCGTGGCAATGGCCAGCGCCAACACAATCGCCAGCTCCAACGGCAGGCCGAGCGTCTGCCAGCCGATGCCGATCATGATGGCCGTCAGCCCCAAGATCGACCCGACTGAGAGGTCAATGCCGCCGGTGATGATGATGAAGGTCATCGGCAGCGCCACCAAGCCGATCTCTACCAACAGCCGGGCTTGCGTCAGAAGGTTGGAGGGCTGCAAGAAACGATCTGTGTTGAGCGACAGCACGATCACGCTGGCGACCAAAATCAGAAACAGCACCCCCGCTTGGCTGAACAACACGCCGCGGATGCGCATCACTAGCCCATCGTCGGGCGTAGGTTGGAGCTTGGAAGTCTCTTGTAGAGCCATGCGCGTTCTCCCTTGTTTAGCGCCGCTGCCGCCGACGCCGCAGCAAATCCGCGAGCACCGTCACCAAGATCAGCAGGCCTTGCACCGCTTGCAGCCAAAACGGCGACACGTTGATGAATACCATCGCAGTGCGGATCACGTTCAGCAGGATGGCTGCAATCGCCGCCCCGATGACCGTGCCCGTGCCGCCCAAGATGCTCACGCCGCCCACCACCGCCGAGGTGATCACGGTCAGCTCAAGGTTAGGCGGGGGCGTCGCTTGGATGATGGTGAGCTGCGTAGCATACAGCACGCTGGCAATGCCGACGAACAACCCGTTTAGCACGAACGCTTGGAACACAATGCGCTGTTCGTTCAGGCCGCTCAGGCGCGCCGCCTCTTTGTTGCCGCCCACCGCATACATGGAACGCCCCAAGCCACTGTAACGCATCCACAGCGCCACGATGATCGTCAGCACCACCATGAACCAGACCGGCATGGGGATGTTAAGCGGGCGCATCTGCGCGAGGAAGAAATCCGGCGGCAGGTCAACCACGCGCGATCCGGCCGTCCAGATGAGCAGGATGCCCTTGATGATGCTCAGCATCCCCAACGTCACAACGATAGACGGGATGCGCATGTAGGCCACAAAGAAGCCGTTCACCCCCCCGAAGAACGCCCCCACGAACAGCGGGGCCAGCCACGCCAGCCAGATTTGGCCCGTGTCTGTGGCGAGCCGCCCGCTGATGATCGCCAGCAGGCCGACCAACGAGCCAATCGAGATATCGATGTTGCCGGTGACGATCACCATCGTCATGCCCAACGCCGCCACCGCGATGTAAGCGTGGCCTTGAATCACATCTGAGAGGTTGCGCTCTGCGAGGAAGCGCGGGTTAGCGATGCCCACCACGATCACTAACAGGATGAGGCCAGCCGCCAGCACCATCTCTTGGTTGCTCAGCACAGTGCGCGGCGTGTAGTCGCGTTCGGCTGGCGGGCGCGGCACGGCGGCCTGTGCCACCAGCGCCACGCACGCCCCCAACATCAACCAGAAGCCCACACTCATGCTGCTCAGATAGTCTGCTGAAGTTTCCAAATACTGTCGGAAGAAGATCACGTAGTACGTCAGGCCAACCACGCCGCACATCGCCAGCAGCAGCGCGATCACCCGTTCATGGCGCGGGCTGAGCAGGTTCCACACGCCCAGCAGCAGCGCCCCTAACCCGGCAACCGGCAGCATCACTAGTCCATTGACCGCAAGGCCAAACTCGTTGCTGCCGCGCCCGCCCGTCAGCGTCGCAATGTCAGACGGACCGCGCTCAGGCTGCACGACGAATGGCAGCACGTAATATGAAATCAGGATGACTGCGGCCAGCGCTACCCCGATGAAGTGGCTCAGCCGCAGCGTAACCGATGTTTTCTGCTTGACTAACGTGGCCGTAGTCATATTGCTGCTGCCTCCTTCTCTGCCAGCGGTTCGCTGCTCATCATGGCAGCAGCGATGCGCTCTTGGGTCGCCTCGGTGCGGTCGAACTCGGCCACGATGCGCCCCTCGCGCATGACAAGGATTCGGTCGCTCATCCCCAACACCTCCGGCAGCTCGCTGGAGATCATCAGGATGCCTAAGCCCGTCTCAGCTGCGAGTTGGCTCATCAGACGGTGGATTTCGCTCTTCGCGCCCACGTCCACGCCGCGCGTCGGCTCGTCCATGATGAGGATGCGCGGACGGCTCGCCATCCACTTACTGACAACGACCTTCTGCTGGTTGCCGCCGCTCAACTTGTTGACGACCTGCTCCGGCCCCGTCGCGCGGATCCCAAGCTGCTGAATGGCCTCCAGCGCCATGATCTTCTCTTTGCCCGGCTGCAAGAAGCCCAAGCGCGACACCTTCGACAAGACGGCCATCGTGCTGTTCTCGCGCAGCGTCATCGCTTTGACTAAGCCCTGCTGCCCGCGATCCTCCGGCACGTAAGCGATGCCGTGCGCGACAGCGTCCGCCGGGCGGCGAATCTTGACCGGGCGACCGTCGATGAGGATTTCGCCGCGATCCGCTTGCAGCGTGCCGAAGATGAGCTGCGCCGTCTCGCTGCGCCCACTGCCCACCAGCCCAGCAATCCCGACGATCTCGCCCGCGCGCACGTGGAACGACACGCCACGCGTGTGCGGCTCGCGCCACAGATCGCGCACCTCCAGCACTACCTCGCCGATCTGCGCCGGCACCTTAGGGAACAAGTCCTCAATCGTGCGCCCGACCATCATGTTGATGAGGTCGCCCTCGGTCACGTCGGCCACCGGGCGCGTGTCCACGTAGCTGCCGTCGCGCAGCACCGTCACACGGTCGGCCAGTTCGAACACTTCTTGCAGGCGATGGCTGATGTAGACGATCCCTACGCCACGCGCCCGCAGCAACCGCACGATCCCGAACAACTGCTCCACGTCGGCCTCCGTTAGGGCGGCAGTCGGCTCGTCCATGATCAGGATGCGCGCGTTGAGCGAGAGCGCCTTAGCGATCTCCACGCGCTGACGGTTGCCTACGTTGAGCGCCCCGACGCGGCTGCGCACGTTCATATCGTGGATGTTTAACTCCGCGAGGATGGCGCGGGCGCGCGCTTCCATCGTCGGCCAATCGACGATGCTGAACGGGCCAAACCGGCGGCGCGGCGCATGCCCCATGAAGATGTTCTCGGCGACAGTCAGCTCAGGGTACAAGCCCAACTCTTGATAGATCGTGGCGATGCCGCGGCGCTGCGCGTCGTTGGGGCTGCTGAACTGCACCGGCTGGCCGTCCAACATCATCGTGCCGCTGTCAGGTTGGTAGACCCCGCTGATGACCTTGATCAACGTCGATTTGCCCGCGCCGTTCTCGCCGAGCAGCGCGTGCACCTCGCCTGGGCGCACATCGAAGCTCACGCCGCGCAGGGCGTGCACCCCCGGAAAGCGCTTCTCAATGTCGCGCAGGGCTAGAATCGGCTCAGTCATTCGTCTTTCCTTCCAGCAGCGTCAAGAAGCGCGAGTAATGCGCGTCCCACTCCGCGGCACGCTGCGGCTGATAGGTGTGCGTGATCATCGACTGCGCCAGCAGCGCGCGCGCGTCGCTCAAGCTGCCCAGCTCGCCCAGCGCCATGAGCTGCACGATGGCGTTGCCAAGCGCGGTCGCCTCGACTGGCCCAGCGTATACCGGACGGTTCACGGCGTCCGCCGTCATCTGGCACAGCACCGCGTTCTGAGAGCCGCCGCCGATGATGTGCAGGCAGTCCACCGGCTGGCCGCTCACCTCGATCAGGTGCTCCAGCGTGTGGCGATACTTGTAGGCCAGCCCCGCGTAGATCGTAGCCATGATCTGCGCCTCGGTCTCAGGGACAGGCTGGCCGTGCTCGGCGCAATAAGCGCGCACGCGGGAGGGCATGTCGCCGGGCGGGTAGAAGCGCGCGTCGTCAGGGTCGATCAGCGAGCGGAAGGGGTCGACGCTCTGCGCCATCTGCGCCAGCTCGTCGTAGCCGTAGCGCCGCCCTTGATCTTCCCACGTCTCACGGCACTGCTGCACGAGCCACAGCCCCATGATGTTGCGCAGGAAGCGGAACTTACCACCGACGCCGCCCTCATTGGTCAAATTCGCGTGGAACGACGCCTCATTGATGATTGGCGCGTCCAGTTCCAACCCCATCAAGCTCCACGTGCCGCTGCTGATGTAGGCGTAATGGGCGGTCGTCGTTGGGACGGCTACCACCGCGCTGCCCGTGTCGTGGCAGGCAGGCGCATAGACCGGCGTGCCGTCGTACTCGCCGAGGCGCGTGCCGGGCGGCACGATCGGCGTCAGCAGGTGCGACGGGATGCCCATCGCCTTGAGCAGCTCCAAGTCCCACGTGTTCAGGCGCGGGTTGAAGATCTGCATCGTCGTGGCCATCGTGAACTCACACGACTTGGCTCCGCTCAGCCAGTAGTTGAATAAGTCGGCAATGGTGAGCATCGTCGCGGCGGCGTCGAGCAGCGGGCTGCCCTCAGCCACCAGCGCCACGAGGCGGTTGAGGCCGTTGGGGGCCATGAACTGGATGCCGGTGCGCTCGAAGATGTCACGGCGCGGCATGAACTGGTCGAGCATCGCAAGGCCGCGTTCGCTGCTCGCGTCGCGGTAGTGGATCGGGTTGGCCAGCAGATGCCCACTGCG